>NZ_JBEXXN010000017.1:0-122169 GCF_040630445.1 Streptomyces sp. NPDC005805 | reverse complement strand
GGGGGCGCCGCCCCCCCCCGCCCCCCCCCGCCCCCGGCCGGCAGGGCGCACCCCGGCCCCCGGCGCCCCCCGCCCCCCGCCGGGCCGCTGCCACGTCGGCTGCCCCGCCCGGCGGCGGGGCCGTCAGGACTCCGTCAGCCCCGCCACCAGCTCGTCCGCCGCCCGGTACGGGTCGAGTTCGCCCGCCGTGATCCGGGCGGCCAGCGCGCCCAGGCGGCGGTCGCCGCGCAGGTCGCCGATGCGTTCGCGCAGGGCGGTGACGGCGATCGTCTCGACCTCCTTCGCCGCGCGGCGGGTGCGCCGCTCGCCGAGGACGCCCCCCTCCTCCATCCAGGCGCGGTGCTTCTCCAGCGCCTCGACGACCTCGTCCACGCCCTCGCCGCGCGCCGCGACCGTCTTGACGATCGGGGGGCGCCAGTCGCCGGGGCCGCGGGCCTCGCCGAGGCCCAGCATGTGGTTGAGCTCGCGGGCGGTGGCGTCGGCGCCGTCCCGGTCGGCCTTGTTGACCACGTACACGTCGCCGATCTCCAGGATGCCCGCCTTGGCCGCCTGGATGCCGTCGCCCATCCCGGGGGCGAGGAGGACCACCGAGGTGTCCGCCTGGGAGGCGATCTCCACCTCGGACTGGCCCACGCCCACGGTCTCCACCAGGACCACGTCGCAGCCGGCCGCGTCGAGGACGCGGACGGCCTGCGGCGCGGCCCAGGCGAGGCCGCCCAGGTGGCCCCGGGTGGCCATGGAGCGGATGTAGACGCCCGGGTCGGAGGCGTGGTCCGACATCCGGACCCGGTCGCCGAGGAGCGCGCCGCCCGAGAACGGCGAGGACGGGTCGACGGCGAGGACGCCGACCCGCTTCCCGGCCCGCCGGTAGGCGCTGACCAGCGCCGAGGTGGAGGTGGACTTGCCGACGCCCGGCGAGCCGGTCAGCCCCACCACGTACGCGTTGCCGGTCAGCGGGGCGAGCGCGGCCATGACCTCGCGGAGCTGCGGGGACGCCCCCTCGACGAGTGAGATCAGCCGGGCCACCGCCCGGGGCCTGCCCTCCCGGGCCTGGGCGACGAGCTGGGGGACGTCCACTGTCACTGCTGTGCTCCTGCTCCTCGGCTCGGCCGTGCTGGTCGGGACTACTTGGCCGGGACGCGGACGATCAGCGCGTCGCCCTGGCCGCCACCGCCGCACAGGGCCGCGGCGCCCGTGCCGCCGCCGCGCCGCTTCAGCTCCAGCGCCAGGTGGAGGACCACCCGGGCGCCGGACATGCCGATCGGGTGGCCCAGCGCGATGGCGCCGCCGTTGACGTTGACCTTCTCCGCCGTGACGCCGAGGTCCTTCATGGACTGGTGGGCGACGGCGGCGAAGGCCTCGTTGATCTCGATCAGATCGAGGTCGGCGACCTGGAGGCCCTCCTTCTTCAGGGCGTGCGCGATCGCGTTCGCCGGCTGCGACTGGAGGGAGTTGTCCGGGCCGGCCACATTGCCGTGGGCGCCGATCTCGGCGATCCAGTCCAGGCCCAGCTCCTCGGCCTTGGCCTTGCTCATCACGACCACCGCGGCCGCGCCGTCGGAGATCTGCGAGGAGGTGCCGGCGGTGATGGTGCCGTCCTTGGCGAAGGCGGGACGCAGCTTGCCCAGGGACTCGGCGGTGGTCTCCGCGCGGATGCCCTCGTCCTTGGCGAAGAGGATCGGGTCGCCCTTGCGCTGCGGGATCTCGACGGGGGTGATCTCCGCCTCGAAGAGGCCGTTCTTCTGCGCCGCGGCGGCCCGCTGGTGGGAGAGGGCGGCGATCTCGTCCTGGACGTCGCGCGGGATGCCGAGGCGGGTGTTGTGCTTCTCCGTGGACTCGCCCATGGCGATGTTCTCGAAGGCGTCGGTGAGGCCGTCGTGGGCCATGGCGTCCAGCATCTCGATCGCACCGTACTTGTAGCCCTCGCGGGACTTCGGCAGCAGGTGCGGCGCGTTGGTCATCGACTCCTGGCCGCCGGCGACGACCACGTCGAACTCGCCCGCGCGGATGAGCTGGTCGGCGAGGGCGATGGCGTCGAGGCCGGAGAGACAGACCTTGTTGATCGTCAGCGCCGGGACGTTCATCGGGATGCCCGCCTTGACGGCCGCCTGGCGGGCCGGGATCTGGCCCGCGCCGGCCTGGAGGACCTGGCCCATGATCACGTACTGGACCTGGTCGCCGCCGATGCCCGCGCGGTCGAGGGCGGCCTTGATGGCGAAGCCGCCGAGGTCCGCCCCGGAGAAGGACTTGAGGGAGCCGAGCAGCCGGCCCATGGGTGTGCGGGCGCCCGCCACGATCACGGAGGTGGTACCGGTCGTTCCAGACATGTGCGCGATCCCCTTTCAGCCGGGGCTGAGGAGTGAACGAGGGTTTACTTCAATGTACTGAGCGGTACTGCCCCCGGTCACCGGCGAGCCGGTGTGATCGCGCGCACGTTGCGTAACCGGGCCGGGAGCGCTGCACTGAGGGAATGCTGACGCGAATCGACCACATCGGGATCGCCTGTTTCGACCTCGACAGGACCGTCGAGTTCTACCGGGCCACCTACGGCTTCGAGGTGTTCCACACCGAGGTCAACGAGGAGCAGGGCGTGCGGGAGGCCATGCTCAAGATCAACGGGACCTCCGACGGCGGGGCCTCCTACCTCCAGCTCCTGGAGCCCACCCGCGAGGACTCCGCGGTCGGCAAATGGCTGGCCAAGAACGGCGAGGGCGTCCACCACATCGCCTTCGGCACGGCGGACGTGGACGGCGACGCGGAGGCGATCCGGGGCAAGGGCGTACGCGTCCTGTACGACGAGCCGCGCATCGGATCGATGGGCTCGCGCATCACCTTCCTGCACCCCAAGGACTGCCACGGCGTGCTGACCGAACTGGTCACCTCTGCAACGGACCACTGACCGACCCTTTCCCGGCCCGGTAGAGTGGGCCGTTCCGGGCCGGGGCCGGGTTCGGGGCCGTGCCGCGTCCCCGTCGTCGATCTGTCACCATTCCCCGGGGGGGCCGTTCGCGGGTTGAGCGGTGCTCGTACGGAGACAGTTGCGACCAGGGGACGGATGGGACCGCGTAGTGCGGGGCTACGAACGCCAGGAGAGCCACCGAGCTGACGAAGACCACCTCTCGCGGTTCGAAGCCGAGATGGACCGGCTGAAGACCGAGCGGGAGAAGGCCGTCCAGCATGCCGACGACCTCGGCTACCAGGTCGAGGTGCTGCGCGCCAAGCTGCACGAGGCGCGCCGCAATCTCGCCTCCCGTCCCGCCTACGACAACGGCGACCTCGGCTACCAGGCCGAGCAGTTGCTGCGGAACGCCCAGATCCAGGCGGACCAGCTCCGCTCGGACGCCGAGCGGGAGCTGCGCGAGGCCCGCGCCCAGACCCAGCGCATCCTCCAGGAGCACGCCGAGCACCAGGCCCGGCTCCAGGCCGAGCTGCACGCCGAGGCGGTGCAGCGCCGCCAGCGGCTGGACCAGGAGCTGGCCGAGCGCCGGCAGACCGTCGAGTCGCACGTCAACGAGAACGTCGCCTGGGCCGAGCAGCTGCGCGCCCGGACCGAGGCGCAGGCCCAGCGGCTGGTCGAGCAGTCCCGCGCCGAGGCCGAGCAGGCCCTGTCGGCGGCCCGGGCGGAGGCCGCCCGGATCGCGGAGGAGACCCGCCGGCGGCTCGGCGGCGAGGCGGAGACCGCCCGCGCCGAGGCCGAGGCCATCCTGGTGCGCGCCCGCCGGGACGCCGAGCGGCTGCTGAACGCGGCCTCCAGCCAGGCGCAGGAGGCGACCTCGCACGCGGAGCGGCTGCGCTCCTCGACGACGGCCGAGTCCGACCAGGCCCGCCAGCAGGCGGCCGAGCTGAGCCGCACCGCCGAGGCGCGGATGCAGGAGGCCGAGGAGAAGCTCCGCGAGGCGCGGACCGAGGCCGAGAAGCTGGTCGCGGAGGCGAAGGACTCCGCCGCCAAGCAGCTCTCGTCGGCCGAGTCGGTCAACGAGCAGCGCACCCGTACGGCCAAGGCCGAGATCGCGCGGCTGGTCGCGGAGGCGACCAAGGAGTCCGAGACCCTGAAGGCGGACGCCGAGCAGGCGCTCGCCGACGCCCGCGCCGAGGCGGAGAAGCTGGTCGAGGCCGCCGCCGACAAGGCGCGCACCGCGGCGGCCGAGGACTCGGCCGCCCAGCTCGCCAAGGCCGCCCGCAGCGCCGAGGAGGTGCTGACCAAGGCGTCCGACGACGCCAGGGCGACCACCCGGGCCGCCGCCGAGGAGGCCGAGCGCATCCGGCGCGAGGCGGAGGCGGAGGCGGACCGGCTGCGCGGGGAGGCCGCCGAGCAGGCGGACGAGCTCAAGGGCGCGGCGAAGGACGACACCAAGGAGTACCGGGCCAAGACGGTCGAGCTCCAGGAGGAGGCGCGGCGGCTGCGCGGCGAGGCCGAGCAGCTGCGGGCCGAGGCGGTCGCGGAGGGCGAGCGCATCCGGGGCGAGGCCCGGCGCGAGGCGGTCCAGCAGATCGAGGAGGCGGCGAAGACCGCCGAGGAGCTGCTGACCAAGGCCCGCACGGACGCGGACGAGCTGCGCGCGAAGGCCGCCGGGGACAGCGAGAAGGTCCGCACCGAGGCCATCGAGCGGGCCACCACCCTGCGCAAGCAGGCCGAGGAGACCCTGGAGCGCACCCGCGCGGAGGCGGAGCGGCTGCGCACCGAGGCGGAGGAGCAGGCCGAGTCGGTCAACGCCGCCGCCGAGGCCGCCGCGGCCGAGCTGCGCGCGGAGGCCGAGCGGCAGGCGGCCGCCCGGCAGGCCGAGGCGGCGGACGAGCTGACCCGGCTCCACACCGAGGCCGAGACCCGGCTCGCCAACGCCGAGGAGAGCCTCGCGGAGGCCCGCGGCGAGAGCGAGCGCATCCGCCGGGAGGCCGCGGAGGAGACCGAGCGGCTGCGCGCCGAGGCGGCGGAGCGGCTGCGGGCGCTGACCGAACAGGCGGAGCAGGAGGCCGACCGGCTGCGCACCGAGGCCGCGGGCGACGCGTCCGCGTCCCGCGCGGAGGCGGAGGCCCTCGCGGTGCGGCTGCACAGCGAGGCGGCCGCCGAGGCGGAGCGGCTGAAGGCGGAGGCACAGGACACCGCGGACCGGGTCCGGGCGGAGGCCGCAGCGGCCGCCGAGCGGGTCGCCGCGGAGGCGTCCGAGGCGCTGGCCGCCGCGCAGGAGGAGGCGGCGCGTCGCCGCCGCGCGGCCGAGGAGACCCTGGAGTCGGCCCGGGCCGAGGCGGGCGAGGAGCGCGAGCGCGCCCGCGAGCAGAGCGAGGAGCTGCTGGCCTCCGCCCGCAAGCGGGTCGAGGAGGCGCAGACCGAGGCGCAGCGCCTGGTCGAGGAGGCGGACCGGCGCGCCACCGAGATGGTCACGGCCGCCGAGCAGACCGCGCAGCAGGTGCGGGACTCGGTCAACGGCCTCCAGGAGCAGGCCGAGGAGGAGATCGCCGGGCTGCGCAGCGCGGCCGAGCACGCGGCCGAGCGCACCCGCACCGAGGCGCAGGAGGAGGCGGACCGGGTCCGCGCCGACGCGTACGCGGAGCGGGAGCGGGCCGCGGAGGACACGGCGCGGCTGCGGGAGCGGGCGCAGGAGGAGACCGAGGCCGCGAAGGCGCTCGCGGAGCGGACCACGGCCGAGGCGGTCGCGGAGGCGGAGCGGCTGCGCACGGACAGCGCGGAGTACGCGCAGCGGATGCGCACCGAGGCGTCCGACGCCCTGGCCTCCGCCGAGCAGGACGCCTCGCGCACCCGTGCCGAGGCCCGGGACGACGCCAACCGCATCCGTTCGGAGGCCGCCGCGCAGGCGGACCTGCTGGTCGGCGAGGCGACGCAGGAGAGCGAGCGGCTGCGTGCCGAGGCGGCCGAACTGCGGTCGCTGGCGGACGCGGAGGCGACCCGGCTGCTCACCGAGGCCGAGCAGATCAAGGTCGACGGCGAGGCCGAGGTCGAGCAGCTCCGCGCGGCCGTCCGGGCCGAACGGGAGCAGGTCCTCGACGAGGCCCGCCAGGCGGCCGACAAGCGCCGGGCGGACGCGGCCGGCCAGGCCGACCAGCTCCTCGCGGAGGCGAGCGGCGAGGCGGAGCGGCTGCGGGCCGAGGCCGCCGAGACGGTGGGCTCGGCCCAGCAGGCGGCGGAGCGCATCAGGACCGAGGCGCAGCAGGTCCGGTCCGACGCCGGACAGGAGGCCGAGCGGATCCGCGCCGAGGCGCGCGCGGAGGCCGACCGGGCGCTGGACGAGGCCCGCGAGGCGGCGGCGAAGCGCCGGGCGGACGCGGCCGAGCAGGCCGACCAGCTCGTGGCCAAGGCCCGGGAGGAGGCGCTGCGCGCCGCGACCGAGGCCGAGGAGCAGGCGGACACCATGGTCGGCGCGGCCCGCAAGGAGGCCGAGCGGCTGGTCGCCGAGGCAACCGTGGAGGGCAACTCCCTGGTGGAGAAGGCCCGTACGGACGCCGACGAGCTGCTGGTCGGGGCGCGGCGGGACGCGGCGGCCATACGGGAGCGGGGCGAGGAGCACCGGGCCCGGGTGGAGTCGGAGATCGAGGAGCTGCACGAGCGGGCGCGGCGGGAGACCGCGGAGCAGATGAAGTCCGCCGGGGAGCGGGTGGACCATCTGGTCAAGGCGGCCGAGGAGCAGCGGGCCGAGGCGCAGGCGAAGGCCAAGGAGCTGGTCTCGGAGGCCACTTCGGAGGCGAGCAAGGTCAGGATCGCCGCCGTGAAGAAGGCCGAGGGCCTGCTGAAGGAGGCCGGCACCAAGAAGGCCGAGCTGGTGCGCGAGGCGGAGCGGGTGAAGGCGGAGGCCGAGGAGGAGGCCGAGCGCATGATCGCCGAGGGCAAGCGGGAGCTGGAGGTGCTGGTGCGCCGGCGCGAGGACATCCAGGCGGAGATCTCGCGGGTCCAGGACGTGCTGGAGGCGCTGGAGTCCTTCGAGGCGCCGGGCGGCGGCAAGAGCGGCGGCGGCTCGGGCGCGGTCAAGGCGGGGGCCTCGGCCGGAGGGACTCGTTCGGGTGGCAAGTCCTCGGACGGGTAGCCGACGGGCCCGGCCGCACGAGCGCGACCCGTTCGAGTGGCAAGGCTTCCGACCCCCAGCCACTCAAAAGGCTGGACATTCTCCAGACCAAACCGGCATCCGCTCGATGACACGCCGGTTCGGCCCCTAGGATTCCTTCTTGGGGCTGTCCGGCGGGCCTTGGTCGGGTCCACGGCGCCTGGCACGGTGTGTCGCGGTCCTTCCGACCAGGACCCGCCGGACAGCCCCCGACACCTCACCGGTCTCATTCGACAGGAACCCCATGAGCGACACTTCCTCCCCCTTCGGCTTCGAGCTCGTGCGGCGTGGTTACGACCGCGGTCAGGTCGACGACCGCATCACCAAGCTCGTCGCCGACCGTGACAGCGCGCTCTCCCGGATCACCTCGCTGGAGAAGCGCATCGAGGAGCTCCACCTCGAAACGCAGAACGCCCAGGCCCAGGTCAACGACGCGGAGCCGTCGTACGCCGGCCTCGGCGCGCGGGTCGAGAAGATCCTCCGCCTCGCCGAGGAGGAGGCCAAGGACCTGCGCGAGGAGGCCCGTCGCGCGGCCGAGCAGCACCGCGAGCTGGCCGAGTCCGCCGCCCAGCAGGTCCGCAACGACGCCGAGTCGTTCGCCGCCGACCGCAAGGCGAAGGCGGAGGACGAGGGCGTCCGGATCGTCGAGAAGGCCAAGGGCGACGCCCAGAACCTGCGCTCCGAGGCGCAGAAGGACGCGCAGTCCAAGCGCGAGGAGGCGGACGCCCTCTTCGAGGAGACCCGCGCCAAGGCCGCCCAGGCCGCCGCCGACTTCGAGACCAACCTGGCCAAGCGGCGTGAGCAGTCCGAGCGCGACCTGGCCTCCCGCCAGGCCAAGGCCGAGAAGCGCCTCGCGGAGATCGAGCACCGCGCCGAGCAGCTGCGCCTGGAGGCCGAGAAGCTGCGCACCGACGCCGAGCGCCGCGCCCGCCAGACGGTGGAGACCGCGCAGCGCCAGGCCGAGGACATCGTCGCGGACGCGAACGCCAAGGCCGACCGCATCCGCAGCGAATCGGAGCGCGAGCTCGCCGCGCTGACGAACCGCCGCGACTCGATCAACGCCCAGCTCACCAACGTCCGCGAGATGCTGGCCACGCTGACCGGTGCCGCCGTCGCCGCGGCGGGCACCCCGGCCGAGGACGAGCCGATCTCCCGCGGCGTCCCGGCGCAGCAGTCCCGCTGACGCGCACGGGCCGTCCGCACGGTGCCCGGCGCCCCTCGGGGGGTGCCGGGCACCGGTGCGTCACGGTGTGGACCGCCCGTGCGGGCACCCCCGGAATCGGCCCTTTCCGTAGGCGCAACCCGGTGGCGCGTGCTCTGGCGGCCCTCTAGCGTGAACGCATGATCGAGCTTGAGGGACTCACCAAGCACTTCGGCAGGAAGGTCGCCGTCGACCGTCTCTCCTTCACGGTGCGCCCGGGGGTGGTGACCGGCTTCCTCGGACCGAACGGCGCCGGCAAGTCGACGACCATGCGGATGATGCTGGATCTGGACAACCCGACCCGCGGCACGGTGCGCATTGACGGCAAGCACTACCGGGAGCTCCAGGAACCCCTGAAGCACATCGGCGCCCTGCTGGACGCGAAGGCGATGCACGGCGGGCGGACCGCGTACAACAACCTCCTCTGCCTCGCCCAGGCGAACCGCATCCCGGCCCGCCGGGTCGACGAGGTACTGGACGTGGTGGGGCTGTCGGCGGTGGCGCGGAAGAAGTCCAAGGGCTTCTCCCTCGGCATGGGCCAGCGGCTCGGCATCGCCTCCGCCCTCCTCGGGGACCCCGAGATCCTGATGTTCGACGAGCCGGTCAACGGGCTGGACCCGGAGGGCATCCACTGGATCCGCAATCTGATGAAGACCCTCGCCGGCCAGGGGCGGACGATCTTCGTCTCCTCCCATCTGATGAGCGAAATGGCCCTCACCGCGGACCACTTGATCGTGATCGGCCAGGGCAGGCTGCTCGCCGACACCTCGATGGCCGACTTCATCCACGAGAACTCCCGCAGCTATGTGCGGCTCCGCTCGCCGCAGCGCGAGCAGTTGCTCGACGCCCTGCACGGCGCCGGGCTGACCGCCGTCGAGGCGGACGGCGGAACCCTGGAGGTGGACGGGGCGACGACGGAGGACCTGGGCGAGCTGGCCGCCCGGCACGGGCTCGTCCTGCACGAGCTGAGCGCGCAGCGCGCCTCCCTCGAAGAGGCGTTCATGCAGATGACCGCCGGTGCCGTGGAGTACCACGCGCACGCCGACGACCACCGCGGCGACCACCACGACGACCCCGCCGCCGCGCCCCCGGCCGCCGGCCCCGGCGCCCCGCAGTGGGCCCCGCGCAACGAGGGAGCCTGACCCATGGCATCCGTACCCGCCGTCCT
The DNA here is from genome assembly GCF_040630445.1 of Streptomyces sp. NPDC005805. NCBI lineage: Bacteria > Bacillati > Actinomycetota > Actinomycetes > Kitasatosporales > Streptomycetaceae > Streptomyces > Streptomyces sp. NPDC005805. The sequence continues at coordinate 112,748 of NZ_JBEXXN010000017.1, read as the reverse complement.
GACGTCCGAGTGGACGAAGATCCGCACGGTCTCGTCGACGACCTGGACGCTGATCAGTGCCTTCGCCGTGACGGTCGCCATGAGCGCCGCCCTGTGCGCGGTGATGAACGCGTCCTTCGACGATCTGTCGGAGGCGGAGCGGCTCACCTTCGACCCGACGTTCATCAGCTTCTCGGGGACGATTCTCGGCCAGTTGGCGATGGTGGTCTTCGGCGTCCTCGTCGTCGGCACCGAGTACAGCTCCGGCATGATCCGCACCTCCCTCGCCGCGGTCCCGCAGCGGGCGACCTTCCTCTTCAGCAAGATCGCCGTGGCCGGGGTGCTGGCCCTGGTGGTCGGCATGATCACCAGCTTTCTGACCTTCTTCGTCGGGCAGGCGCTCCTCGGCGAGCACCGCACCACGATCGGCGCGGACAACGTGCTGCGGGCGGTCGTCGGCGGCGGCCTCTACATGGGGCTGATCGCCGTCTTCTCGATGGGCGTCGCGGCGATGCTGCGCAGTTCGATGCTGTCGCTCGGCATCCTGATGCCGTTCTTCTTCCTGGTCTCGCAGATCCTGATCTCGGTGCCCGGCGCGAAGGACGTCGCCCGCTTCTTCCCGGACCAGGCGGGGTCGAAGATCATGCAGGTCGTCCCCAACGCCCTGGACAGCGACGACACCCCGTACGGCCCGTGGGGCGGTCTGGGCATCATGCTGATCTGGGTGGCGGCCGCGCTGATCGGCGGCTACCTGGTGATGCGGAAGCGGGACGCCTGACGAACCCCGGACCGGGTCCGGCCCGCCCACCCCTGCCCAAAGCTTTGGCCTGAACCGTCGGTACCCGGATATCCTCCTCACTCATACGGGGGGCGTTGCGCGCAGCACGGCCAGGGCCCCGAGACGACCGACAGTCGATGGGGCTGGAGAATGATCGAGGCAGTCGGCCTGACGAAGCGCTACGGCGCCAAGACGGCCGTGTACAACCTTTCCTTCCAGGTGCGGCCCGGCGCCGTCACCGGGTTCCTCGGACCCAACGGCGCCGGCAAGTCGACCACGATGCGGATGATCCTGGGGCTCGACCGGCCCACGGACGGTCAGGTGACCATCGGCGGGCTGCCCTACCGGCAGCTGCCCAACGCCCCGCGCCAGGTCGGCGCCCTGCTGGACGCGAAGGCCGTCCACGGCGGCCGCAGCGCCCGCAGCCATCTGCTGTCCCTGGCGCAGCTCTCCGGCATCCCGGCCCGCCGGGTCGACGAGGTGCTCGGCGTGGTCGGTCTCCAGGACGTGGCCAAGCGGCGCTCCGGGGGCTTCTCGCTGGGTATGGGGCAGCGCCTGGGCATCGCCGCGGCCCTGCTCGGCGACCCGCAGGTGCTCCTCTTCGACGAGCCGGTCAACGGTCTCGACCCCGAGGGCATCCTCTGGGTCCGCAACCTGATGAAGCAGCTCGCCGCCGAGGGCCGTACCGTCTTCGTCTCCTCGCACCTGATGAGCGAGATGGCGCTGACCGCCGACCATCTGATCGTGATCGGCCGCGGTCAGCTGATGGCCGACATGAGCGTGCGGGACTTCATCGCCCACAACTCGGCCGGCTTCGCCCGGGTGCGCACCCCGGAGACCGAGCCGCAGCAGCGGGAGAAGCTGTCCGCGGCCCTCTCCGAGGCGGGCGGCCAGGTCATGCCCGAGCAGGACGGCGCCCTGCGCGTCACCGGGCTCGCGCTGCCGCGCATCAGCGATCTGGCGCACGAGGCGGGCGTCCGCCTCTGGGAGCTGTCGCCGCACCAGGCGTCCCTGGAGGAGGCGTACATGCGGCTGACGCAGGGCGCCGTGGACTACCGCTCGACGGAGGACCAGAAGGCGGGTCTGATGCAGCCGCTGCCGGCGGGCCATGTGCCGCCGCAGCCGCAGATCCCCGAGGTGCCGCAGCAGGGCTGGTACGCCCCGCCGCCGCCCGCGCCCGGCGAGAACCCGTACGCGGCCGTGGCCCCCGGCGCGCCCGCCCCGGCACCCCAGCCGCCGGCCGCGCCCGCTGCCCCGCCGACCGCTCCCCCGGCCGCCGCGCCCGCTCCCTCCGCCGCCCCGACCGACCTGACCAAGCCCGAGGACTCCCGATGACCACCCCCTACCAGCAGCCGGGTGCCCCGCTGGGCGCGTACACCTCCCCGATCCCGGTCCGCGACGCCCACCTCGGCGACGCCCTGGCCTCCGAGTGGACCAAGATCCGCTCGGTGCGCTCCACGGTGTGGACGCTGGGCGTGATGATCCTGCTGATGTTCGGCATCGGACTGGGCGTCGCGGCACTCGTCGCGGCGGCCGGCGAATCCGCCGGGATGGGCGAGGTGTCGGCCCTCGGGATGGGCTTCTTCGGCGTGCTGCCCGGCTCCATCTGCGTGGTGACCCTGGGCGTGCTGACCATCGCCTCCGAGTACGGCACCGGGATGATCCGCACGACGCTGACGGCCTGCCCGAGCCGGGCCCGGGTGCTCGCGGCGAAGGCGATCGTCTTCTTCCTGCTCGTCTTCGTGATCACCACCGTGGTGGCCGCGATCGTCGCCGGTATCCAGTACGGCATGGTCGAGGCGGCCGAGCCGACCGGCGACGAGTGGCTGCGCGCCACCGTGGGCGTGGGTCTGTTCGTGGCGGCGCTGGGCCTGGTGTCCCTCGGCGTGGGCGGCATGCTCCGCCACTCGGCGGGCGCGATCACGACCATGATCGGCGTGATCCTGATGCCGCTGGTCGCCGCGCTGTTCATGTTCAGCGAGACCATGGCGGACGTCCAGGAGTTCCTGTTCGAGTACGCGATCCCCAGCCAGCTCATCGGCATCTACGGCGAGGCCGCGTCCGGCGGCTCTTCCGGGGCGGTCGGCTGGACCCCGGTCTGGATCATGTTCGGCCTGGCGGCCCTGTCGCTCGGCGGCGCGCTGACCGTGATCAACAGCCGGGACGTCTGACCGGGTCCGGCCCGGCCGGGTCAGTGGCGCGGCGCGTTGCGGGACCGCTGCACCTTCGTGGTGCGGCGGTCCTTCGCGTTCCAGCACGCCTTGTGCCAGTGGCGGCGGTCGTCCACGCCGCCGTGCTCGGGCCAGGCCACGACGTGCGGGACCCCGGAGGCGATCTCCTGGTCGCAGCCCGGGCAGCGGTACGTCTTGCCCGCGGCGCTCGCCCCGGCCACATGGCGCACCGACCAGTCCTCGTCCTGCCAGGTCTCGCGGCGCCCGAACCCGCCGTACCGGTCGGCCGGCTCGGCTGCGCGGCCGGTCGGGTTGTCGCCGCCTCGGGGGCGGTTGCGGCGCGGGGACACGTCTCACCTCACGGTGCTGGGGCCGGACAGGTGCTTCAAGCCTAAGGGGCGCGGACAGGGGCACCCGGCGTCCCGGGGCCGGTACGCGCCGTGCCGGAAACGGACCCGCGGCGCCCGGTTACCGGACAATCGCAACAATTTCCGTTCCGGCCGTGCCCTTGGCACTTGTCAGGCGTTGTTGCCGGTAGGGGGAGAGCCGCGTCGGCCGCAAGGAGGCAGAAGGCGATGCGCGTTGGCACGTTCGTACTGGGGGCCCAGTTCCCGGGCCAGGGACAGGGGGAGGCACTGCACCGCGCGGTGCGGTCCGCCGAGGTCGCCGAGGAGGCGGGCCTCGATTCGGTGTGGCTGGCGGAGCACCACTTCGTACCGTACGGGGTGTGCCCGTCGGCCGTGACCCTGGCGGCGCTGCTGCTCGGGCGGACCCGCCGGATCCGGGTCGGCACGGCGGTCAGTGTGCTGCCGAGCGCGCACCCGGTGGCCCTCGGCGAGCAGGCCGCCCTGCTGCACCTCACCTCCGGAGGGCGGTTCACCCTCGGGGTCGGCCGGGGCGGCCCCTGGGTCGATCTGGAGGTCTTCGGCGGCGGACTGGCCGCGTACGAGCGGGAGTTCCCCGAGTCGCTGGACCTGCTGCTGCGGTGGCTGCGGGAGCCCCGGGTGGGCGCGGCAGGCGAGCGGTACGCCTTCCGCGAGGTGGAAGTGGTCCCGCGGCCGGACGAGTTGATCGGCGGAGAGCCGGGCGGACCGGAGGTAGTCGTCGCCTGCACGTCCCCGAAAAGTGTGAAACTCGCCGCCGAGCGCGGCCTGCCCATGCTGCTCGGGATGCACTGCGGCGACGAGGACAAGGCGGGCATGGTCGCCCTGTGGCGGCGGCACGCCCTCGACGCGGGGCGTCCGCCCGGGGAGGTCGCGGCGGCCGCCCATGTGTCGGCCGGGGTGCTCCAGATCTCCGACGGCGCGCCCGAGGCCCGGGAGACGCTGGTGAAGGCGATGCCCGGCTGGCTGCGGCAGGGGCTGGACGCCCATGTCACCGTCGACGGGCGGCAGCGCGCGATGCGCGATCCCGTGGCGTACACCGAACTCCTCTGCTCCCTGCACCCGGTGGGCCCGCCGCGGCTGGCCGCCGACCGGCTGGCGGCGACCTCGGAGCGGACCGGTATCACCCGGTTCGCGCTGCTGGCCGAGGGCTCGGGCGATCTCGCGGCGACGGAGGAGAACATCCGGCGGGCGGGGGCCGAGCTGCTGCCGCTGCTGGTGTGAGGGCCGCGCGGCCCCACGGCCGCGGGCCCGCCGGAGCCCGGCGCACCGCCGGGCGGGCGGGCACCACGTCCGGCGGGCAGGGCGCGTCGTGCGGACGTACAGGTCGTGCGGGGCGCGCGGTTCGTACGGGTGGTACGGGTGGTACGGGGGCGGTACCCGTGCTCCGTTCCTCGCGTCCGTCCCCGACCGGTCCCGTCGATCCGGCCGGGGTCGTCCGTACAGCGGTGTGGGGTGCCACCGCCCCTGTGCCCGGGGGCAGCGTGTGCTGAGGCGTGCGCGGCTCGCGTGGCTCGGAGCGTCTCGCATGACCCGGGGCGGCAGCGGGTAGATCTCAGCAGTCGCGCAGTTCAGGAGACTGGTTCAGAAGCTGGCCCCTGATGGAGGTGAAGCGGGCGAGCCGCTCGTCCACCGCAGGGTCCAGGGGGAACACCGCGACGCGGTGGCAGTTCTGGAAAGCCAGACGCACACCGAAATGCCGCTGGAGCGCTCCGCGAATGGCATCACTCGCGAGCGCGCGCAGAAGCTGACCACGTGCCTGCTCGTCCGGCGGAGGCGTCTGGTTGTCGGCGAAGTCGCCGCCGTCCACCTTCAGCTGAGCCACCAGAGAACTGATCATCTCCCATGCGAAGGGCAGGGAGGTCCGGACGCAGTCGACGAAGGCAGCTTCGTCGACCTCGCCTCGCTCGGCCTGTTCCAACAGAGCCGGTGAGACGTCGAGCGACATGGGTTCTCCTCTCGCGGCCCCGGGCCAACGGGGCCTTACGGGCAGGGAAGGAGGAACCGGGCGGAACGACGGCGTCGGCAACGCGCAGGACGACGCTGAGTGCACGCACGGCAACCTCCTGCTTCCACGGTAAGTGCGCTGTCTTGAGGGCACCAGGAGATTGGGAACACAACCGGCCAAACAAGAAGGGGGCTTCCGGGGCGAATCGCGCACGGTGGCGCCCGTCGAGTAGCGTTGCCGACCATGCGTCTCGTCATCGCCCGCTGCTCCGTGGACTACGCGGGCAGACTCACCGCCCATCTGCCGTCCGCACCCCGATTGATCCTGGTCAAGGCCGACGGGAGTGTCTCCATCCATGCCGACGACAGGGCGTACAAACCCTTGAACTGGATGTCACCTCCCTGCACCTTGAAGGAGGGCGACGACAGTGTCTGGACCGTGGTGAACAAAGCGGGCGAGAAACTGATCATCACGATGGAGGAGATCCTCCACGACTCCTCGCACGAACTCGGCGTGGACCCCGGCCTCATCAAGGACGGCGTGGAAGCGCACCTCCAGGAACTCCTGGCCGACAGGATCGAGACACTGGGCGAGGGTTACAGCCTGATCCGGCGCGAATACCCCACCGCCATCGGCCCCGTGGACATCCTCTGCCGTGACGCGGACGGCGCGACCGTGGCCGTCGAGATCAAGCGGCGCGGCGAGATCGACGGCGTCGAGCAGCTCACCCGCTATCTGGACCTGCTCAACCGCGATCCGCTGCTGGCCCCGGTGAAGGGCGTCTTCGCGGCCCAGGAGATCAAGCCCCAGGCGCGCGTCCTCGCGACGGACCGGGGGATCGGGTGCCTGGTCCTGGACTACGACGCGCTGCGCGGCATCGAGGACGACAAGCTCCGCCTGTTCTGACCCGGCCTGTTCCGACGCCACCTGTTCCGGCGCGGCCCACCCCGGCGTGCGCCGGGGCGGTTGGGGCGGGCCACGATGCCCGGCGTCGCGAACCCGGAACTCCCGGGCGCTCACTTGCCGGTGAGGCTCCAGGTACCGTCGCCGGCTTCGGCCGTGCCGTTGAGGGCGGTCCACTCGGTGTCGTCGAGGCCGAGGGCCGCGCGGAGGCAGGCGGCGATCGCGTCGGCTGTGAGGGCGACCCGGGCGGGGTCCTCGTCGGTGGTCTCGGCGACCTCTCGCCCGCGATTCCGCCCATGGTGTGCTCGGCCTCGGCGCGGCGCTCGGGTCCGGTGACCCGGGGCTGGAGAACCTCCACGCCCTCATGCTCGACACCCTGGTCCCGGCCTGCGCGTCACTGCTGGACGCCTGCGCCGCCACCGGGGAACTCCGCCCCGGTGTGAGGGCCTACACGCTCCTGCGCGCCGTCGGGAACCTCTGCATCACCGGCCCCGGCTGCGGCCGGGCGGACGCCAGGGGCATGGGTCGCCCTCCTCCTCGCCGGGTGCCGCGGCGAGGTATGACGGCCGGCTCAGGGGCACGGGGCCGCTGAACCCGGCCGACGTCAGAGCACGGACGCGGACGCGCTCTCCGGGCCGGACGGACCGCCCGCCGAGGTCTCGGTGCCGGGCGGCTCCTCGGGCGGGGACTCGGACCCGGAGGGAGTCGGGTCCGGGCTCTGGGAGGGCGAGGGAGACGACGAGGGCGTCTGGCTCTTCGTCGGCTTCGGGGACGACTTCGTCGGCGTGGGCTTGGTCGGCCGGGTGGAGCCCGAGGGGCTGCCGGGGCGGGACGAACTCGTGGACGGCCGCGGGCCGGTGGACGTGCCCGGGGACGAGGGGCCGGTGGAGGCCGTGCCCGAGGGGCCGGTGGAGGACGGCGTGCCGGAGGGCTTCTTTCCGTCGGGCGTACCGGACTCCTCACCGGCGGCCGGGTCCTGGGGGTCGTCCCAGTCCTCCTCGAAGGAGTCGTCCTCGGTCTGCTGCCCGTTGCGGACGTTGTCGGTCGGCACGTTCTCCTGATCGGAGGTCGCGCCGAGGGTGACCACCGTGCCGAGGACGGCGGCGAGCACCACGCCCGCGCCGGCGGCGACCAGGTTGCGCCGGGCCCCGCCGAGGACGGCGAGACGCCGCCCGGCGGCCTTCGACTCCTTCGCGGCCTCCGGCGGGGGCTCGGGCTCCGCGCCGGACCGGGACAGCTTGGCCGTCACCGCGGCCGCCGAGAGCGACAGCGGCAGGGCGGCCGGGACGCCCCGGGGCGGGGAGACCGGGTCCTCGGTGCGTGTGGGCGCCGGCGTCAGCGTCTCGGGCTTGGGCGTGGGACCGGCGGAACGATCCTCCACGAGGGCCAAGGCGCGCCGCCCGGACACCGTCCCGCTCTTGTCGGCGAGCGCGCCGCGCATGCCGATGGACGCCTCCAGCTCGGCCCGGGCCCGGTCGAGGTTGCCGGTGCAGAGCGCCAGAATGCCCAACTCGTGGTGGAAGTACGCCTCTTCGGCGACCTCCCCGACGATGCGCGCGGCCTCGGAGCCGACCCGCAGGGTCCGTTCCCACGCGCCCCAGTGCAGACCGGCCGCGAAGGCGGGGGCGGCGCTGCGGGCGAGCAGCACGGCGGTGCTGGGGTGGCCGGGCTCCGTGCCCGGCACCAGCGAGGTCAGCGAGGCGAGCAGCGCGTCCGCCTCGGCGACGGCGCGCTCGGGGGTGACCGAGGGGTGGGCGGACCACCAGGCGTAGTGCTGGGCGGCCGTGTGGACGCAGGCGTCGGCGCCCTCGTCGTAGCCCTTCTCACGGAGCTGGGCCAGGACGCCGGCGGCGAGGCGGTAGCGGGGGCCGACGGGCGAGAGGAGGCCGCAGCTCATCAGCTCGCCGAGGGCGGCGTCGGCGTGGGTGTCGCCTATCAGCGCGGGCAGGTGCGCCTGGTGCGGGACCTCGCCGGCGAGGGCGACGGCGAACCGCAGGGCGCCCCGCGCGGACTCGCTCAGCCGGGAGGCGAGCAGCGGGGCGGGGGCGGCCCCCTCCCCCAGCGTCGGCAGGGGCACGTCACGGCCCTGGGCGGCGTCGAAGGGCGCGAACTCCTCGAAGGCCTCCGGGTCGCCGCGCAGTTCGTCGCACTGCCGCAGCAGCGCGGCGGCCTGGACGAAGCGCAGGGGCAGCCCCTCGGACTCGAACCAGAGGTCCCCGGCCCAGTTGGTCTCCTCCTCGGTGAGCGCCCGGCCGACGCCCTTGTGGAGCAGGTCCAGCGCCATGGCGCGGCCGAGTCCGCCGAGGAAGACCTCCTCCAGGGGCGAGTCCGGGGAGGGCGCGGCGATCTCGGGGGTCGCGGCGAGGAGGAAGGCGCACTCGGGCGCGGCGTCCAGGAACTCGTCGAGGGCGCCGCCGCCGAATTCGAGGTCGTCGAGGACCACGACCGCGCCGATGTCGCGGACGAAACCGGCGAGGGCGTTGCGGTCGGGGCGCTGCTCGGGCGAGGCGTAGACGGCGGCGTACAGCTCGTGGAGAAGCTCACCGGGCGTGCGGTGCAGGCCGTTGAGGCGGACGACGCCGTCGGGGGCGAGGCCCGCGCACTCCTCGGCGACGGCGTCCAGGAGCACGGAGCGGCCGGAGCCGGCGGGGCCGGTGAGCCGCACGGAGCGGCCCTGGCCGAGCAGGCGGACCAGGCGCTCGCGCTCCTCGTCCCGTTCGAGGAGCGGCAGCGGCGGGGCGGCGGGGCCCGGCGGCACGGGGGGCTGTGCGGCGCGGGTCCGGTCGGCGCGGTCGGCGGCGGTGCGCCGGGCGGGGCGGGGCGGCTGCTGTCCGGGCGGGCAGGGCTCGATCTCGCTGCCGTCGACGGGGTTGACCGTGAGGAGGAGGTCGCCGGTGACCACCTTGGCGGTGCGGACGGGCGCGGGCGCGGACTGCCCGGCCGGCATGACGGCGTCGCGTGGCGGCCGCGCCGGTCCGGCGCCGTCGGCGAAGCTGTCGTTGTCCATGCTGAAAGCCCCCAGATGCGGTTGCCCGGCCTCGCTCCGCCAGGTGCGTCGCCCTGGGGCCGGAGCCATGTGCGGATGCCCTCCCGGCCTTTCCGCACGCTCGCCGTCGCTTCGGTCCGGTGCCCGCCCGGTGGGTCGTTCGAAAGGGTGGGCGATCGAACCCTAGACGCTGCGCGCCAAGAGCGGAACCGCCGGGTCCCCTCCCCGCCGGGGACGTCATGGTCTCGGACCCCTCGGGGTCTTTCGCACCCCTCGCCCCGTTCGCCCCGGGGCCCCGGACACGGGCGCGCGGCCGGCCGGGTCCGGGGTACGCCGCCCCGCGCGCACAGCGCCCCGCCCGCGCGCCGATCCGCCCGCGCGACGCCGCACCCGCTCGGGTGCGGCGTCGCGCGGTGCCGACTGTGCCGTTCAGGGGATCTTCTCCGTGGCCAGGTCGTGGAGCGCGCGCCACACGGAACGTAGAAGCGTGTCGCCGGAGTCCCACACCCCACCGGAGCGAGCGGAGCGCCCACCGCCCCGAGCACGAGGCACCCCGGCCACCTGGTCCGCGCAGCACCCCCACTCCCCCTCGAAGGAAGGACCGTCGTGCACACCTCTCCCTCCGGCCGGAACCCCCGGTCGTCCGTCCGCTCCCGTGTCCGGCTCGCCCGCCGCGCCGCCGCCGTCGCTTCGCCCGTGCTGGCGGCCGCCGCGGTCGCGGCCCTGGTGCCCGCCGCCGAGGCCTCCGCGGCGGACGGCGTCCGGCAGTGCCGCTCGTTCATGTACGTCACCAACAGCGCCGACGACACGGTGTCCGCAGTCGATACCGCGACCGGGCGGGTCGTGGACACCGTGGCGGTCGGCGCCGATCCCCGGGGAGTCACCTCCGCCCCGGACGGCCGGCGCGTCTACGTGGCCAACCGCGGCGGCGACAGCGTGTCGGTGCTCGACACCCGCACCAACACGGTCGTGGACACGGTCCCGGTGGGCGAATTCCCGACCGAGGGCGCCGTCCTGCCGAACGGGCGGCGGCTGTACGTCACCAACGCGGCCGACGGCAGCGTCTCGGTCGTCGACACCCGCACCAACACGGTCGTGGACACGATCACGACCGGGCTCGGGACCCTGCCCCAGGGAGTGGCCGCGTCCCCGGACGGCCGCCGCGTCTACGTCGCGGACGGCGCCGACGACACGGTCTCGGTGATCAGCACGGCCACCAACACGGTGACCGCCGTGGTCCAGGGCGTCAACGGAGCCGAGGACCTCCTGGTCTCCCCGGACGGCCGGCGCGTCTACGTCACGGCCCCCGGCGACGACTCCGTCGTGGTGATCGACGCCCGGCGGCTCGTGGTGCGCGACACCGTCCCCCTCGGCCTCAACCCGGACGACCTGGCGCTCAGCCCGAAGGGCGGGAAGCTGTACGTCAGCCTCGACGCCGCCGACTCGGCCGACCCCGGCCGGGTAGCGGTGATCGACACCTGGCGCGCCCGGGTCGAGACGGTCATCACCGCCGGGATCGGCGTCAACCCGGAGGACATCGCCTTCACCGCCGACGGCTCCCGGGTGTACCTGGCGAACGCCGGCAGCGACAGCCTCTCGGTGATCAGCCCCTACCGGGACCGCGTCACCTCGGTGATCACCAACGGCGTGGGCAGCGAGCCGCACGGACTCACCGACGGCGGGGTGCGGGTGTGCCGCCGGTGACCGGCTGACGGCACGACGGACTCGGCCCCCGTCGCCCCGGGTGGGATCACCGGGGCGGCGGGGGCCTGTCGTGCGGTCGGTGCGGGACGCCGTGGAGGCGGGGCCCGGTGCCCGCGGCCGAATCGCTTCCTCGGGTCAGACCCGCGGAAGCGATTCCGCAGCGAGGCCGCCCTCGATCGCGAGGATGCGGTGGAGCCGGGTCGCGACCAGGAGGCGCTGCATCTGCGGCGGGACCCCGCGCAGTACCAGGCGGCGGCCGCACCGGCCGGCCCGTCGGTGGGCGCCCATGATGACGCCGAGCCCCGTCGCGTCCCAGGAGTCCAGATGCGTCAGGTCGAGCACCAGGTCGCCGGCTCCGTCGTCGACGGCCGAGTGGAGGACCGTACGGGCGTCCGCCGCGCTGCGGACGTCGAGGCGGCCCCCGACGACCAGCTCGGCATGGTCGCCCCTGATGTGCATATGCGCTCCCCGAGAACTCTTGGATGCCCCGTGTCCGGTGTCCGTCACTTCTTCCGTACTCGCAACAACTGACTGCCGTACGTGCGGCACAGTTGCTGTTTGTAAGCGAACCGATACCGAATTCACCCGCAGGGGCGACAACGAATCGGTCGATACGGTCAGTGCTTGTAGAAGCCCTGCCCGCTCTTGCGGCCGATGTCACCGGCGTCCACCATCCGGCGCATCAGCTCCGGCGGGGCGAACTTCTCGTCCTGCGACTCGGTGTAGATGTTGCTCGTGGCGTGCAGCAGGATGTCCACGCCCGTGAGGTCCGCGGTGGCCAGCGGCCCCATCGCGTGACCGAAGCCCAGCTTGCAGGCGATGTCGATGTCCTCGGCGGTGGCGACGCCCGATTCGTACAGCTTCGCGGCCTCGACGACGAGGGCCGAGATCAGCCGGGTGGTGACGAAGCCGGCCACGTCGCGGTTGACGACGATGCAGGTCTTGCCCACGGACTCGGCGAACTCCCGCGCGGTGGCGAGGGTTTCGTCGCTCGTCTTGTAGCCGCGCACCAGCTCGCAGAGCTGCATCATCGGGACCGGCGAGAAGAAGTGGGTGCCCACGACCCGCTCCGGGCGCTCCGTCACGGCCGCGATCTTGGTGATCGGGATGGCGGAGGTGTTGGAGGCGAGCACGGCGTCCTCGCGCACCACCTTGTCGAGGGTGCGGAAGATCTCGTGCTTGACCTCCAGCTTCTCGAACACGGCCTCCACCACGATGTCGGCGTCCGCGACCGCGTCCAGGTCCGTCGTGGTGGTGATGCGGCCCAACGCGGCCTCGGCGTCGGCGGCTTCGAGCTTGCCCTTGGCGACGAAGCGGTCGTAGGAGCCCTTGATGCCGCCCAGCCCGCGGGTCAGGGCCTCGTCGGTGACATCGCGCAGCACCACGTCCCAGCCGGCCTGGGCCGAGACCTGTGCGATACCGGACCCCATGAGTCCGGCCCCGATGACGGCGAGCTTCCTGGCCACTGCGGCACCCCTTAACACCTGTTTACATGTCGGCTCTCTGCCGGAGGTTAGCGTCCGTGAGGGCCGCTGTGACCGCCAAGAGACGCGCGTCACGTCCCACATGGCGGACATCACACCGGCGGCCCCGGAACGACCTGTTCCGGGGCCCTCTCACCGGGAGCCACCGTGACGGCGGGCACACGCGCCGCCGGGCGGGCCGCCGCGTAACTACGCTGGGGCCATGGTCAATCTGACGCGCATCTACACCCGCACCGGCGACCAGGGCACCACCGCCCTCGGCGACATGAGCCGCACCGCCAAGACCGATCTGCGCATCGCCGCGTACGCGGACGCCAACGAGGCGAACGCGGTGATCGGCACGGCGATCGCCCTGGGGCAGCTGGACGAGGAGGTCGTGAAGGTCCTCGTCCGGGTGCAGAACGACCTGTTCGACGTCGGCGCGGACCTGTCCACGCCGGTGGTCCCGGACCCGAAGTACCCGCCGCTGCGGGTGGAGCAGTCCTATGTGGACAAGCTGGAGGCCGACTGCGACCGCTTCCTCGCGGAGCTGGAGAAGCTGCGCAGCTTCATCCTCCCGGGCGGTACCCCGGGCGCGGCCCTGCTCCACCAGGCGTGCACGGTGGTCCGCCGGGCGGAGCGCTCCACCTGGGCGGCGCTGGAGGTGCACGGGGAGACGATGAACGCGCTGACCGCGACCTATCTGAACCGGCTCTCCGACCTGCTGTTCATCCTGGCGCGGACGGCGAACAAGGAGGTCGGCGACGTGCTCTGGGTGCCGGGCGGCGAGCGCTGAGGCACCGGGCACCGACGCGGGGGCCGGGCAAGCGCCCGGCCCCATGTCACCGCTCCCCCTCGTCAGCGCCCCGCGCCGGTCCCCGACTCACGGCGCTCGACGGCCCCCGACCCCTGACGCTCCACGCTGACCGGCTCCCGCCCGCCCCGCGCCCCGTCCCCCGACCCGCCCGCCGGGTCCTTCTTCGGGAAGAGGGTGTACGAGAGGGCGATCAGGCCGTGGATGCCCACCGCCCGCCAGGCGAAGCCGATCCAGCTCTGCAGCGAGCCGGTGCGCGACGGGTCGTCGACGTACCACATCGCCGCGAGCAGCAGCCCCGTCGCCACGGCCGCGCCGATCACCGAGCCGAGCCAGACCTTCCCCTCGTGCCGGGCGCGGGCCATCCCGTACCGGGGCGGGCGCCGCAGCGGGACGCCGTCGAAGCGGTGGGCGGCGTGGCCGTCGAGCCACTTCACCGTGCGGTGGCCGTGGCCGACCGTGTAGCCGATGTAGACGGCGGCCAGGCCGTGCTTCCAGCCCGGGTCGGCGCCGTTCTTCAGGTCGATCGCCGTGACGACCAGCAGCAGGATCTCCAGCAGCGGCTCGCACAGCAGGATCGCGGCGCCCGTACGCGGCATCCGGAGCAGGTACCGGACGGCGAGGCCCGCCGCCAGCAGCACCCAGAAGGCGACCTCGCAGATGACGATCAGCGTGACGATCACGGTAGCTCTCCCTTCCTGCCCGTCCAGCCTCCCGCCCCCGCCCGCCGCTTTCGTCGTCGCGGAAGAGGAACCGGGACTGCATCCTTCGATGTAGTGGCAGCTCGGCCGCGACGAGGACGCCCCGGGCGGTCCGCGTTGTGTTTGATGGGGGCGTGACCCTCCCCCGCCCCCACCGCGACGACGTCCTCATCGGTGCCGGCGGGCTGCTCTCCGGCCTGCTGCTGTGGTCCCTCGACCTCTACACCCAGGGGCCCCGGGACTGGGTGCTGCACCCCGCGTGGTTCACCCTGCTGCCGCTGACGGCGATGTCGGTGCTGGAGATGCTGCGCCGGACCCTGCCGCGGACGGTCCTGCTGCTGGGGACGGCCGTCGTGATCGCGGACCAGTTCACCCGGGGCAATCTGGCGACCGTGGTGATGTTCGCGGACCTGGTCTACGCGGCCGCGGTGTACGGGCCCCCGGCCACCGCCCGGCGGCTTCCCGTGATCACCGGGGTGCTCACGATCGCGACCACCATCGGCTTCCTGGCCTGGTTCCGGCACCCGGCGGCGGTGTTGATCGGGGCCGTGACCGCGCTGCTGACGTTCTTCCCCGCGGCCAGCGGTCTGGTGGTCCGCAACCACCGCCAGGCCGCCGACGCCGCCCGGCTGCGCGCGGAGCAGACGGCGCTGCTCGCCGAGATGGACCGGGTCCAGGCGGTGGCGGCCGAACGGGCCCGGATGGCCCGGGAGCTGCACGACATGGTGGCCAACCATCTGTCGGCCATCGCGATCCACTCCACGGCCGCCCTGTCCCTGGACGACGAGGCGACGACCCGGCAGGCGCTCGGGGTCATCCGGGAGAACAGCGTCGAGGGACTGGCGGAGATGCGCCGGCTCATCGGGCTGCTGCGGGACAGCGGGGGCGGCGACCCGGAGCCCGCCGCGGCGCCGACCCTCGCGGGTCTTGAGGCCCTGGTGGCGCAGGCCCGGGTGAACGGCGCGCCGAGCGGGCTCGTCTTCGTGCTGGAGGACGCGCACGACCCGGCCCGGAAGCTGCCCGCCCCCGTCGAGCTGGCCGCGTACCGCATTGTGCAGGAGTCCCTGACGAACGCGATCAAGCACGCGGGGCCGGGGAGGGTGCGCGTCCGGGTGGCCGGTACGGACGGCGGCCTCACGGTCTCGGTGACCAGCCCCTTCACGGACACCCCCGGCCCCCGCGCACCGGGCTCCGGGGCCGGTCTGGTGGGCATGCGGGAACGGGTCACCCTGCTCGACGGCACCTTCGAGGCGGGCCCGGCGCCCGACCCCGGAGCGGACGCGGCAGCGGAGGCCGCGGAAGCGGAAGACGGCAAGATCTGGAGCGTACGGGCGGTCCTGCCCGTGCGCGGGGACGACGAGGAGCCGACGGCGACATGACGGATTCGGCCGGGGGCGCGCCGCGGCGCGTACGGGTGCTGGTCGCGGAGGACCAGAGCGCGGTGCGGGCCGGGCTGGTGCTGATCCTGCGCAGCGCCCCGGACCTCGATGTGGTGGGCGAGGCGGCGGACGGCGAGGAGGCGGTGCGGCTCGCCCGTGAACTGCGCCCGGACCTGGTGCTGATGGACGTCCAGATGCCCAAGCTGGACGGGGTCTCGGCGACCGCCCGGGTGGTTGCGGAGGGGCTGGCCGACGTCCTGGTGCTGACCACCTTCGATCTCGACGAGTACGTCTTCGGGGCCCTGCGGGCGGGCGCGGCCGGCTTTCTGCTGAAGAACACCGAGGCCCGGGACCTGATCGAGGCGGTGCGCACGGTGGCCCGCGGCGAGGGCCTGATCGCCCCCGCGGTCACGCGCCGGCTGATCGCCGAGTTCGCGGCCCCCCGCGCCGCGCCCCGGGCGCCCGGCGCCCCGGACCCGGCGGTGCTGGAGCCGCTGACCCGGCGGGAGCGCGAGGTGCTGTCCTGTATCGGGCAGGGTCTGTCGAACGCGGAGATCGCGGAGCGGCTGTCGATGGCGGAGGGCACGGTGAAGACGCACGTCAGCCGCCTCCTCGGCAAGCTGGAGCTGCGCAGCCGGGTCCAAGCGGCGGTCCTGGCTCAGGAGTTGGGGATCTGAGGGCTCCTCCCGCCCACCCGCCGGGTCTTTGGTCTGGACCTATTGACGATTGGTCCAGACCTCCCTACTCTCACCGAGCACGCTGCGGTGAGCCACGCAGCGGTGTGGACCAACCCCGATCTGTCCGCACACGACTCGAGGAGTTTCCTTGAGCACTCCGGCGACTCGAACTCCCCACAGGGAAAGACGGTTCACCTCCCGCGTCACCGCGGGACTGACCGCACTGTTCCTCCCTCTCGCCGCCATGGTCGGCCTCGCCTCCCCCGCCGAGGCCGCCACGTCCGCCACCGCCACGTACACCAAGTCCTCCGACTGGGGCACCGGCTTCGAGGGCAAGTGGACGGTGAAGAACACCGGCACCACGTCCATCAGTTCCTGGACCGTCGAGTGGGACTTCCCCTCCGGCACCTCCGTCACCTCCGCCTGGGACGCCACCGTCACCAGCTCCGGCAACCGCTGGACCGCCAAGAACGTCGGCTGGAACGGCACCCTCGCCCCCGGCGCCTCCGTCTCCTTCGGCTTCAACGGCAAGGGCTCCGGCTCCCCGTCCAACTGCCGGCTCAACGGCGGCTCCTGCGACGGCGGGTCCGTCCCCGGTGACAACCCGCCCTCCGCCCCCGGCGCCCTGAGCACGTCCAACGTCACCAACACCTCGGTCCGGCTGAGCTGGGGCGCGGCCACCGACGACAAGGGCGTCAAGAACTACGACGTCCTGCGGGACGGCACCAAGGTGGCCACGGTCACCGGCACCACGTACACCGACAACGGCCTGAGCGCCGGCACGGACTACTCCTACGCCGTCCAGGCCCGGGACACCGCCGACCAGACCGGCCCGGTCAGCGCCTCGGTCTCGGTGCGCACCACCGGCGGCGGCGAGCCGCCCGTCGGCGACAAGGTCAAGCTGGGCTACTTCACCAACTGGGGCGTCTACGGCCGCAACTACCACGTGAAGAACCTGGTGACCTCCGGCTCGGCCGCCAAGATCACGCACATCAACTACGCCTTCGGCAACGTCCAGGGCGGCAAGTGCACCATCGGCGACTCCTACGCGGACTACGACAAGGCGTACACCGCCGACCAGTCCGTGGACGGCAAGGCCGACACCTGGGACCAGCCCCTGCGCGGCAACTTCAACCAGCTCCGCAAGCTGAAGGCCCAGTACCCGCACATCAAGGTCCTCTGGTCCTTCGGCGGCTGGACCTGGTCCGGCGGCTTCGGCCAGGCCGTGCAGAACCCCGCCGCCTTCGCCAAGTCCTGCTACGACCTGGTCGAGGACCCGCGCTGGGCCGATGTCTTCGACGGCATCGACCTGGACTGGGAGTACCCGAACGCCTGCGGTCTGTCCTGCGACTCCAGCGGCCCGGCCGCGTTCAAGAACATGATGCAGGCGATGCGCGCCCAGTTCGGCGCGAACAACCTGGTCACCGCGGCCACCACGGCGGACGCCTCCTCCGGCGGCAAGATCGACGCGGCCGACTACGGCGGCGCCGCGCAGTACATCGACTGGTACAACGTGATGACGTACGACTTCTTCGGCGCATGGGCGGCCCAGGGCCCGACGGCCCCGCACTCGCCGCTGACCGCGTACTCCGGCATCCCGCAGGCGGGCTTCAACTCCGCCGAGGCCATCGCCAAGTTCAAGGCGAAGGGCGTCCCCGCGAAGAAGCTGCTGCTCGGCATCGGCTTCTACGGGCGCGGCTGGACGGGCGTCACCCAGTCCGCCCCGGGCGGCACCGCCACCGGACCGGCCGCCGGCACGTACGAGCAGGGCATCGAGGACTACAAGGTCCTCAAGAACTCCTGCCCGGCGAACGGCACCATCGCCGGTACCGCGTACGCCCACTGCGGCACCAACTGGTGGAGCTACGACACCCCGGCCACCATCGGCTCCAAGATGGGCTGGGCGAACAACCAGGGGCTCGGCGGAGCCTTCTTCTGGGAGTTCAGCGGCGACACCTCCAACGGTGAGCTGGTGAGCGCGATCAACAGCGGACTCGGGTAACCACCCGGTCCACACAGGCGAGAAGCCCGGGAGGGGTGGCCCCTCCCGGGCTTCTCGCTGTGCTCGAAAGCTCAAGCCATATTCACCCTCCCCCAGACTCCGCCCCGGGGGAGGGGCAGAACTCAAGCCACATTGACCCGCTGCCCCGGCGGCGCCGCCTCCAGCCAGGCCAGGAAGCCGGTCAGCGCGTCCTCGCTCATCGCGAGCTCCAGACGCGTGCCCCGGTGCAGACAGCCCAGGACCACGGAGTCCGACAGCAGGGCCAGCTCCTCCTCGCTGTCCGGCACCCGCCGGGCCAGGACCTCGATCGCCCCGCGCTCCAGGGTGCGGCGGGGGCGCGGGGCGTACGAGAAGACACGGAACCACTCGATGCGGTCCCCGTTGTAGCGGGCCACCCCGTACACCCAGCCCTTGCTGGACGGGTCGCCCTCCTCGGGGACGTTCCAGCGCAGGCTGCAGTCGAAGGTGCCCCCCGACCGCTGGATCAGCCGCCTGCGCAGCCCGAAGACCAACAGCGCGACCACCACCAGCAGGACGACCAGGCCGCTCACGAAAAGAGCGAGGAACATCTCCACCGACCTCCTCGCCTCGTCCCGTACACGAATACCTGCACCCGCATCGCCTCAGCCGCGACTCGCTCCGGAGAAGCTCCGGACCAGGCCGCGGCTGAGGGAAAACCTGTCGGCGGTGCCGCCGAGGGCCGTTCTCCCGGACGTACGACGTACCGGGAGGACCGACCCTAGCCGACCGCCACCGCGCGAAGACGGACGTCGGCACGGCGCTCGGCCGCGCCGTCGGCGTCCGACTTGGCACGCTCCAGCGCACGCTCGGCGCGCTGGACATCGATCTCGTCCGCCAGCTCGGCGATCTCCGCCAGCAGCGACAGCTTGTTGTCGGCGAAGGAGATGAAACCGCCGTGCACGGCCGCGACGACGGTCCCGCCCTCGCTCGTACGGATGGTCACCGGGCCCGACTCCAGCACACCCAGCAGCGGCTGGTGACCGGGCATGACGCCGATGTCGCCGGACGTGGTGCGCGCGACCACCAGGGTGGCCTCACCGGACCAGACACTGCGGTCCGCTGCGACCAGCTCGACGTGCAGCTCAGCAGCCAAGGTTGGCTCCTCGGGTCACCACCCGGCGGATGCGCCGGGTGTTGGGTCATAAGTCTAATAGGGGCCGGAACGCCGGAACGTCCCGACCCACCCCCGGCCGTGCGGCCGGGGACCCGGGGCGGGGCCCCGGGGTGCAGCGATGGCGTGACGAAGGGGGCGGGACGCGCCCGCCCCCCTCAGCGAGTCACCGGACTCAGGAGACGCCGAGCTCCTTGGCGTTCTTCTTGAGGTCCTCAAGGCCACCGCACATGAAGAAGGCCTGCTCGGGGAAGTGGTCGTACTCACCGTCGCAGATCGCGTTGAACGCGGCGATCGACTCGTCCAGCGGCACGTCCGAACCGTCCACGCCGGTGAACTGCTTCGCCGCGTGGGTGTTCTGGGACAGGAAGCGCTCGACACGACGGGCACGGTGGACGACCAGCTTGTCCTCCTCGCCCAGCTCGTCGATACCGAGGATCGCGATGATGTCCTGGAGGTCCTTGTACTTCTGCAGGATCCCCTTGACGCGCATCGCGGCCTCGTAGTGGTCCTGCGCGATGTAGCGCGGGTCCAGGATGCGGGACGTCGAGTCCAGCGGGTCCACCGCGGGGTAGATGCCCTTCTCGGAGATCGGACGGGAGAGAACCGTCGTCGCGTCGAGGTGGGCGAAGGTGGTGGCCGGCGCCGGGTCGGTCAGGTCGTCCGCGGGGACGTAGATCGCCTGCATCGAGGTGATCGAGTGACCACGCGTCGAGGTGATGCGCTCCTGGAGGAGGCCCATCTCGTCCGCCAGGTTCGGCTGGTAACCCACCGCGGACGGCATACGGCCGAGCAGGGTGGACACCTCGGAACCGGCCTGGGTGAACCGGAAGATGTTGTCGATGAAGAAGAGCACGTCCTGCTTCTGCACATCGCGGAAGTACTCCGCCATGGTCAGACCGGCGAGGGCGACGCGCAGACGGGTGCCCGGGGGCTCGTCCATCTGACCGAAGACCAGCGCGGTCTTGTCGAGAACGCCGGACTCCTCCATCTCCGCGATGAGGTCGTTGCCCTCACGGGTGCGCTCACCGACGCCCGCGAAGACGGAGACGCCCTCGTGGAGGTTGGCGACACGCATGATCATTTCCTGGATCAGCACGGTCTTGCCGACACCGGCACCACCGAACAGACCGATCTTTCCACCCTTGACGTACGGGGTGAGAAGGTCGACGACCTTCAGGCCGGTCTCGAACATCTCGGTCTTGGACTCGAGCTGGTCGAAGGCCGGGGCCTTGCGGTGGATCGGCCAGCGCTCACCGACGTTGGCGTTCTCCTCGGGCTGGTTCAGCACCTCACCGAGGGTGTTGAACACCTTGCCCTTGGTGAAGTCGCCGACCGGGACGGTGATGCCCGTGCCCGTGTCGGTCACCGGGGCCTGGCGGACCAGGCCGTCGGTGGGCTGCATCGAGATGGTGCGGACGATGCCGTCACCGAGGTGCTGCGCGACCTCCAGGGTCAGCGTCTTCCGGGCGCCCTCCTCGGCCGGGTCGGCGACCTCGACGTGCAGGGCGTTGTAGATGTCGGGCATCGCGTCGACGGGGAACTCCACGTCGACGACCGGGCCGATGACCCGGGCGACGCGGCCCGTGGCCGTGGCCGTCTCAACAGAGGCAGTCATTTTACTTGTCACTCCCCGCGGTCGCGTCGGCCAGGGCTGCGGAGCCACCGACGATCTCGCTGATTTCCTGGGTGATTTCGGCCTGGCGGGCCGCGTTGGCAAGACGGGAGAGCGAGGTGATCAGCTCGCCCGCGTTGTCGGTCGCCGACTTCATCGCCCGGCGGCGGGCCGCGTGCTCGGAGGCGGCGGCCTGCAGCAGGGCGTTGTAGATACGGCTCTCGACGTAGCGCGGCAGAAGGGCGTCGAGGACGTCCTCCGCCGACGGCTCGAACTCGAACAGCGGCAGGATCTCGCCCTTGCCACCGGTCTCGTCCTGGGCCTCGTCAAGGCTGAGCGGCAGCATCCGGTTGTCGACGGGGGTCTGCGTCATCATCGACACGAACTCCGTGAAGACGATGTGCAGCTCGTCGACACCGCCTTCCGCGGTGTCCTTCTGGACGGCCTCGATGAGCGGCGCGGCCACGTTCTTGGCGTGCGCGTACTCGGGGCTGTCCGTGAACCCGGTCCACGAGTCCGTGATCTTGCGCTCACGGAAGCCGTAGTAGGCGACGCCCTTGCGGCCGACGACGTAGGTGTCGACCTCCTTGCCCTCGCCACGGAGCCGCTCGGTGAGCCGCTCCGCCGCCTTGATGGCGTTGGCCGAGTAGCCGCCGGCCAGACCGCGGTCGCTCGTGACGAGCAGGACCGCGGCACGGGCCGGGGACTCCGCCTCCGTGGTCAGCGGGTGCTTGGTGTTCGATCCGGTCGCCACCGCCGTGACCGCGCGGGTGAGCTCGGTCGCGTACGGCGTGGAGGCCGCCACCTTGCGCTGCGCCTTGACGATGCGCGAGGCGGCGATCATCTCCATCGCCTTGGTGATCTTCTTCGTCGCGGTGACGGACCGGATGCGACGCTTGTAGACCCGGAGCTGGGCTCCCATGAGTCAGGTCCCTTCCTTACGTCACTTCGAGACGTTGACGGCGGCCGGGGCGTCCTCGCCGAGCAGCTTGCCGTCGTGGGTCTCGAACTGCTTCTTGAAGTCGGCGATCGAGTCCGCGACCTTGGTGAGGGTGTCGTCCGACATCTTGCCGCCCTCGCGGATCGACGCCATCAGACCGCTCTCGTCACGGTGCAGGTACTCCAGCAGCTCCTTCTCGAAGCGGCGGATGTCCTGGACGGGGACGTCGTCCATCTTGCCGGTGGTGCCGGCCCAGACGGAGACGACCTGGTCCTCGGTGGACATCGGCTGGTACTGGGGCTGCTTCAGCAGCTCGACCATGCGCTTGCCGCGCTCCAGCGACGCCTTCGAGGCCGCGTCCAGGTCGGAACCGAAGGCGGCGAACGCCTCCAGCTCACGGAACTGGGCGAGGTCGACACGGAGGCGGCCGGAGACCTGCTTCATGGCCTTGTGCTGGGCGGAGCCACCGACACGGGAGACCGAGATACCGACGTTCAGGGCCGGGCGCTGACCGGCGTTGAACAGGTCGGACTCCAGGAAGCACTGGCCGTCGGTGATGGAGATGACGTTGGTCGGGATGAACGCCGACACGTCGTTCGCCTTGGTCTCGACGATCGGCAGACCGGTCATCGAACCGGCACCCATCTCGTCGGAGAGCTTGGCGCAGCGCTCCAGCAGACGCGAGTGCAGGTAGAAGACGTCACCCGGGTAGGCCTCACGGCCCGGCGGGCGGCGCAGCAGCAGCGACACGGCGCGGTAGGCGTCGGCCTGCTTCGACAGGTCGTCGAAGATGATCAGGACGTGCTTGCCCTCGTACATCCACTGCTGGCCGATGGCCGAGCCGGTGTAGGGGGCGAGGTACTTGAAGCCGGCCGGGTCGGACGCCGGGGCGGCCACGATCGTCGTGTACTCCAGGGCGCCGGCCTCCTCCAGCGCGCCGCGGACGGACGCGATGGTGGAGCCCTTCTGGCCGATGGCGACGTAGATGCAGCGGACCTGCTTGTTCACGTCGCCCGAGCGCCAGTTGTCGCGCTGGTTGATGATCGTGTCGACGGCCAGCGCGGTCTTGCCGGTCTGGCGGTCGCCGATGATGAGCTGACGCTGACCGCGGCCGATCGGCGTCATCGCGTCGACGGCCTTGTAGCCCGTCTCCATGGGCTCGTGCACCGACTTGCGCTGCATGACCGTGGGGGCCTGCAGTTCGAGGGCGCGGCGGCCCGAGGTCTCGATCTCGCCGAGGCCGTCGATCGGGTTGCCGAGCGGGTCGACCACGCGGCCGAGGTAGCCCTCGCCGACCGCGACGGACAGGACCTCGCCGGTGCGGGTGACCGACTGGCCCTCTTCGATACCGCTGAACTCGCCGAGGACGATGGCACCGATCTCGCGCTCCTCAAGGTTGAGGGCGAGGCCGAGGGTGCCGTCCTCGAACTTCAGCAGCTCGTTCGCCATGGCGGAGGGAAGACCCTCCACCTTCGCGATACCGTCGCCGGCCAGGCTGACCGTGCCGACTTCCTCGCGCGAGGCCGCGTCCGGCTGGTACGACTGGACAAAGGTCTCCAGCGCGTCCCGGATCTCCTCCGGCCGGATCGTGAGCTCCGCCATCTGGGTTCCCTGCTCTCCTTGTTGGGCCCGAAGTTTCTTTGGGGGTCTGGGGGCCGACCCCCAGGAATCTTCTGCAATCTCTGCACGGCCCAACCGGGCCGCTGGTGTTGCCGTGGTGTTGCCTGTGCTGTTGTGCTGTCGACTGTCTCCGGCGACCGGGGTCAGCCGGCGATCCGGCGCTTGGCCTCGTCGATACGGTCCGCGACCGTGCCGTTGATGACCTCGTCACCGACGCGCACCGAGATGCCGCCGAGGACCTCGGGGTCCACCTCAAGGTTGAGGTGCATCTCACGGCCGTAGAGCCGCGCGAGACCCGCACCGAGGCGCGTCTTCTGCGCTTCGGTGAGCGGCACCGCGGAGGTCACGATCGCGACCATCCGGTCCCGCCGCGCCGCGGCGAGCTTGGACAGGGCGTCGAGCCCCGCTTCCAGGCTACGTCCCCGCGGATGCGTGACGAGATTGGTGATCAGCCGCTCGGTGGCCTTCTCGGCCTTGCCGCCGAGGAGCCGGCCGACCAGCTCGCCCTTGGCGGCCGCCGAGGCGGACCGGTCGGTCAGCGCCGAGCGCAGCTCGGTGCTGGTGGCGAGAATCCGCCCGAAGCGGAACAGCTCGTCCTCGACGTTGTCGAGGCGGCCGGTCTTCTGCGCGGCGGTGAGCTCGGCGGTGGCCGCCAGCTCCTCCAGCGCGTCGACCAGGTCGCGCGACTGCGACCAGCGTGCGCGGACCATGCCCTTGACCAGGTCGACGGCCTGGCCGCCGATCTGCCCGTCGAGCACGCGCCCGGCCAGCTCGGCCTTGGCCTCGCCGGCCTGCGCCGGGTCGGTGAGGACCCGACGCAGCGACACCTCACGGTCGAGCAGCGCGGTGACGGCGGCCAGCTCGCCGGCGAGCTTCGCCGCGTCGGCCGACGTGGAGTCGGTCAGCGCGTCGAGGGACTCGTGCGCGGCGGCCAGCGCCTCGCGGCTGGCTCCGTTCATCGGGCGGCCTCGGCCTTCGCCTCGACCTCGTCGAGGAACCGGTCGATGGTGCGGCTCTGCCGGGCGTGGTCCTCAAGGGACTCGCCGACGAGCTTGCCGGCCAGGTCGGTGGCGAGCTTGCCCACGTCCTGACGCAGCGCGCTGGCCGCGGCCTTGCGGTCGGCCTCGATCTGGGCGTGGCCGGCCGCGATGATCTCCTCACGCTGCCGCTGGCCTTCCGCCTTCATCTCGGCGATGATCGCGGTGCCCTGCTCGGTCGCCTCCTGGCGCAGCCGCGCGGCCTCGTGCCGGGCCTCGGCGAGCTGGGCCTTGTACTGCTCCAGGACGCTCTCGGCCTCGGTCTTGGCCGCGTCGGCCTTCTCGATTCCGCCTTCGATGGCCTCGCGGCGCTCGTCCAGAACCTTGTTGATGTTCGGGAGGAGCTTCTTGGCGAGGAAGTAGAAGACGATGAGGAAGGCGACGAAGCCGACGATGAGCTCAGGGATCGGCGGAATGAGCGGGTTCTGGGCTTCTTCCGCAGCGAGCTGAACCAGAGGGTTCACATCAGTGCCTTTCGTCGGAACTGCTGGTCGCTGCTCGTCTTAGTTGTAGACGAACGGCATGACCAGACCGATCAGGGCGAGCGCCTCACAGAAGGCGAAGCCGAGGATCTGGTTGGCACGAATCAGGCCGGCGGCCTCGGGCTGACGGGCCAGGGCCTGGGTGCCGTTACCGAAGATAATGCCGACGCCGACGCCGGGGCCGATGGCCGCGAGACCGTAACCGACAGAGCTGAGAGAACCGGTGACCTGAGCAAGGGTCTCAGTGGCAGCCATGCTGATTCTTCCTTTTCATGTGCGGACCGGTGGGGGTTGGCCACCGGACGATTGGGGGCTTGGAGACGGGCGTCAGTGGTGCTCGGCGAGCGCGCCCTGGATGAAGCTGCAGGCCAGGAGGACGAAGACGTACGCCTGGACAGCCTGGATGAAGAGCTCGAAGACCGTCATCGCGAGGACCATGACGAAGGACACGCCCGCGGCGGGGATGCCCCAGCCGTTGAACAGGTACCAGCTGGCGATCGTGAAGAGGACCAGCAGGGTGTGACCCGCGAACATGTTGGCGAAGAGACGGACCGCGTGCGTGAAGGGCCGGACCAGGACGTTCGAGAAGAACTCGATGACCATGACCAGCGGCAGCACCGCGCCGAGGCTCTTGTCGTAGCCGGTGAGGTTCTTGAAGCCGCCGACGAAGCCGTGACGCTTGAAGGTCAGCGACATCCAGATGACGTAGACGATCAGGGCCAGCGCCGCCGGGTACGCGATGATCGAGGTCACCGGGAACTGGGCCAGCGGGACGATCGACCAGACGTTCATGATCCAGACGAAGAAGAAGAGCGCCACCATGAAGGGGACGTACTTCTCTCCCTCCTTCTTGCCGAGGGTCTCGTACACGATGCCGCGGCGGACGAAGTCGTAGCCCGCCTCACCGACCATCTGCAGCTTGCCGGGGACGATCTTCGGCTTGCGGAACGCAGCCCAGAAGAAGCCGATGATGATCACGGTGCCCAGGAGGGCGAGGAGCATCGGCTTGTTGAAGTACCAGCTGTCGGCGTCCCCGGCGATGGGCTCGAAGATGAACGACCACAGGCTGGGGGCCGGGAAGCCGCAACCGGAGAAGATCTGACAGTCAGCCTCGAAGGCGAGCGTCATCGGGTCAGCACTCACCGCGGGCTCCTTCAGCGTGGCGCATAGGTACGGCAACCTCGTTGTGTCGGCGCGGCGCGCAGCCGCGATTCGGCACTGGACTGGTGTTACGGATGTGAGGGCGGCTGTCAGGCGATGAGCCTCGCGTCGGAACAGGCGTCAGCTCGGATGCCCGCGCCCGCAGTGCCGCAGTTGGCACCGGACGATAGCAGGATCCCGAACAGGCACTTATACCGGCCCTACGTATCACGACGACTGCCCCTTGCCCCCGGGCTTGTCGCCCTTGGAGGATTCGGGGTCGACGTAGAGGATCTTGGCCTTCATGTGCGATCGCGTCTGTGCGCCGATCCAGACAAGGGTCAGCACGACCAGGGTGATGGCGAAGACCTTGGGTTCGAACAGCGTGGTGTCCTTGAACACCGCGACGAAGACGAACAGCAGCAGCAACTGTGCCGTGTAGAGCATCAGACCCATGGCCTGGAACAGCTGCGGCAGTGATTTGGCGACGCGCTGAAGGACGTACAGCCCGATCCCCATGAAGAGGATCACGACCAGAGCCGCCACCAGGGCACCGACGGCGCCCTTTCCGCCGGCGAAGATCGCGCCGACTACGGCCGCAACGGCACCTGCGGCTGCGGTGGGTACGGCAGCCTCAAGAAGGGTGCGTGCGTCGTTGGACGGCATGGCGGCATCTCCGCTAACTGGGTGGGGGCAGTGGTGTCGTCATGGACGAGCATGGACCGGTGCCGAGTTGGGCCTCGGCGGGCCAACAGACCGTCGCACTACGGTCCTTCGGCGCTGTCTCCGGTTCTCGTGAACGGTATCACAAACTATTTGATGAGGTCTTTACCCGCAGGTGTGCCAACTGTCACACATGAGAGTGACCGCGCGCGTGTGTGCACACGAACAAAAGGCGGCGTCTGCTAGTGGGCCCGCCTGCGCATGCAAAGCGGGCCCCGACGCCGAAGCGCGGGGCCCGCCGTTCACCGCCTGCTCAGCAGCCGATGTTCTTGATGCCGGTGCCCTGCGTCCACAGGGTGCCGCCGTACCGGAAGGACTCCTTCTTGTTCGCCCCGATGGCGAACTCCGGGTCCCGGCGGGCAGCCACCGTCACGCTGAAACAGGCCTTGCGGGCGCAGGTGTTCTCCACCTCGACCAGCCTGTTGAAACGCTTGCTGTAGAAGCGGACCACCTTGACGCACTTGGCCGGCGCCGCTGCCGTCTCCTGCGGACCCTGCGGTGCGGCGATCGCGGACGGGGCGGTGAACACCATCGAGCCGAAGGCGACGGCCGCGGCCGCCACGGCACCTGCTGCCTTGCGCATACTTCCCCCTGAGAAGGTTGAATCGGAGACGACGGACGGTCATTTCACGTCGCCCTGGGTGATCAGACCGTATGACGCGCGCGCTCTAGGTGTCCATCCGATTCCGGTGCGCATGCAAACCTTGGCTCAATGGCTCAAGATCGCCCCCGAGTTCACGAGCACGGGCGGGCAACCGCCCGCCCTCACCCCCGCGTCAGCGCCCCACCCGCCGGTCTCCGAAGCGCGAGCGTCCGCCAATCGCTGTCGCGCCGTTGACCCACCGTTGCGCACCGCCCACCCGCCCGGAGCACGAGCACTGAGCACAACAGGCGCCCAGCCGTCGGGCCGGGCGCCTGCGATCAAGCTAGTGCGTCAGTTGTGAACGGTCGCGCACGCCAGACCGCTCGTGAACTTCCAGCCCGTGCACAGCTTGGTGCCGTTGGGGTACCGCTTCGCATAGTGGCCCCAGTCGTGGCTGACGGGACGGCCCTGGCGAGTGCTGGCATTCTCCCAGTGGGTCTTCGCCCGCTGGCCCGGAATCTCGATCTTCAGCTTCGCGATGCGTCCCGATTCGGTACGCGGCGCCGGGGTGTAGCTGGCACTGATGTCGGTCACCCTGAGTCCGGAGCCCGACACCGTGATGCAGTTACTCCCGCCCCCGGTGCAGTTGTGGGCCCGAGCCGATGCCGGGCCGGCGCCCAAGGCGCCGGCCAGCAGAGCCGTTACCGCGACGACACCGGTGCGCTTCATTGCAGACGTGGCAGTCACTCTCAAGTTCCGCAATCTTGAAGGAGCGGTGGTCGGCCGCTCAAGATCGAGACTACGGAGTGCCAATGTCCGATCGCTGCCTGTTTCGCGTCACTATGCGTCCGAAACGCTGATGCTTCGCATCAGCCGGTAGCAGCGATCGGGACGGTGCGGGCGTCAGCGCCCCACCCGCCGGTCGCCGAAGCGTGAGCGTCCGCCGATCGCTGTCGCGCCGTTGACGCCGCTCACGCCGACGCCGACCGGGATGCGTTCCTCGTCGTCGGAGGGCGCGTCCGGGGCGGGGGCGGGCTGCGGGGTGCCCCCCGCGGCCACCGTCGAGGCGCGGCGGCGACGGCGGTAGCGGGGCGGGACGAAGGACTCCGCCCAGCGCGGCGCCCTCGGGCGGAAGCGGGGCATCAGCAGGAGGACCAGGCCCACCGCGCTGAGGATCACGATCATCGGGACGATCCACGTCGAGTACGCGTGCACCGAGTAGAGCACCGCGCCGAAGGCGATCAGGCCGGACCAGAAGTACATGATCAGGACGGCCCGGCTGTGGGAGTGGCCGATCTCCAGCAGCCGGTGGTGCAGATGCCCGCGGTCGGCCGCGAACGGCGACTGCCCCTTCCAGGTGCGGCGCACGATCGCCAGGACCAGGTCCGCGATCGGGATCGCGACGATCGTCAGCGGAATGATGATCGGCATATAGACCGGCACCATCGCGTGCACCGCGTCCCGCTCCGACCCCACGCTGTTCGCGATCCGGTCCGGGTCGACCTGGCCGGTGATGGAGATCGCGCCGGCCGCCAGCACCAGCCCGATGAGCATGGAGCCCGAGTCCCCCATGAAGATCCGCGCGGGATGCATGTTGTGCGGCAGGAAGCCCAGGCACATGCCCACCAGGATCGACGCGAACAGGGACGCCGGGGCCGCCGCCTCGATGCCGTAGCCGACCCACATCCGGTACGCGTAGAGGAAGAAGGCCGCCGAGGTGATGCACACCATGCCCGCGGCGAGGCCGTCGAGGCCGTCCACGAAGTTGACCGCGTTGATGGTGATGACCACCAGGGCCACCGTCAGCAGATTGCCCTGCCACGCGGTGAGGGAGACCGTGCCGACGCCCGGGACCGGAATCCACAGGATGGTCAGGCCCTGCGCGACCATCACACCGGCCGCGATCATCTGCCCGCCGAGCTTGATCAGCGCGTCGATCTCGAACTTGTCGTCCAGGACGCCGATCAGCCAGATCAGCGCCGCTCCGGAGAGCAGCGCCCTGGGCTCGTTCGACAGCTCGAAGACGTCGTTGAGGTTGACGAGATGGTCCGCCACCAGCAGACCCGCGCAGAGGCCGCCGAACATGGCGATGCCGCCGAGCCGCGGGGTCGGTTCCCGGTGCACGTCACGCGCACGGATCGCCGGCATCGCGCCGGCTGCGATGGCGAACTTCCGCACCGGCCCGGTCAGCAGATAGGTCACCGCTGCCGTGACACAGAGCGTCAGCAGGTACTCGCGCACTGAATCTCCATGTGATGGGACGACGCGCCGATCCACACCTTAGGACATGAGACGGGTGTGAACGGCCGACGGTTGCACGGGCCGGCCCTCGCCTACCCGGCCTTCACCGGTTCACTCCGGAAGCCACACGCGCGCCCCGGGCGCCGCCCACCCCCCGGCGCTCCCGCCCGCCTCCCGCGCCGTACCCGCCGCGCTCAGCCGCCCGCCGGGTACGGCGGGAACGCCGCCGTCATCTCCGCCACCTGCTCGCGCACCCGCCCGTCCTCCCGGATCGCGGCCGCGAAGAGGCGGGCGATACGGGCCATCTCCGTCGGGCCCATCCCCTGGGTGGTGACCGCCGCCGTGCCGAGGCGGATGCCGCGGCCCTCCCCGTACGGCAGGGCGCAGGTGTCCACCACGATGCCCGCGGCCGACAGCCGGCCCCGCGCGGTGCGGCCGTCGACGCCCAGCGGGGCCGGGTCGGCCCCCACGATGTGGGTGTCCGTGCCGCCCGTCAGCACCGCGAGGCCCTCCGCCGCCAGGCCCTCGGCCAGTTCGCGCGCGTTGGCTACCACCCGGTGCGCGTACGCCGCGAAGCCGGGCGCCGCCGCCTCCCCGAAGGCCACCGCCTTGGCCGCGATGGTGTGCATCTGGGCCCCGCCCTGGGTGAAGGGGAAGACCGCCCGGTCGATCCGGTCCGCCAGGTCCGCGCCGCACAGGATCATCCCGCCGCGCGGGCCGCGCAGCACCTTGTGGGTGGTCGCGCAGACCACGTCCGCGTACGGGACGGGGCTGGGCGCCGCTCCCCCGGCGACCAGGCCGACCGGGTGGGCCGCGTCCGCGATGAGGTAGGCGCCGACCTCGTCGGCGACCTCGCGGAAGGCCGCGTAGTCGGGGTGGCGGGGGTAGGAGATCGAACCGCAGACGATCGCCTTCGGTCGGCACTGGCGGGCCAGCTCCCGCAGCGCCCGGTAGTCGATGAGCCCGGTCTCGGCGTCGACCCCGTAGGCGACGAAGTCGAACCAGCGGCCCGAGAAGTTCGCGGGCGAGCCGTGGGTGAGGTGCCCGCCGTACGGGAGGCCCATCGCGAGGACGGTGTCGCCCGGCCGCAGCAGGGCCGCGTACGCGGCGAGGACCGCGGAGGAACCGGAGTGCGGCTGCACATTGGCGTGCTCGCAGCCGAACAGGGCCTTCGCCCGCTCGATCGCCAGGCGCTCGGCGGCGTCGGCGTACTCGCAGCCGCCGTGGTGGCGGGCGCCGGGGTAGCCCTCGGCGTACTTGTTCGCGAGCGGCGAGCCGAGGGCGGCGAGGACCGCGGGCGAGGTGAAGTTCTCGGCGGCGATCAGCTGGAGGGCCTCCGCCTGCCGCCGGGCCTCGCCGAGGAGGAGGTCGGCGGCCTGCGGGTCCTGGCGGCGCAGCGCCGCGAAGGAGGCGACCTCGAAGGACGGGGCCGGGAGGGACGGGCCGCCGTGGGCGGCCGGTGCGGGACGGACCTCGGGGGAAACGGACATGACGGCTCCGGGCCTCGGAGGGAGCTGCGGCACCTCCAATGTAGGACCGCGGCCCCCGGTGCGCGCTCTGTGCGCACGCGGTTTCCGCGCGGGGCGCGGTCCGGGGGTGGTCCGGGCCCGCCCGGGAGCCGACCGGTCCTGCCCCGGACCGGCCCTGCCGCACATCCGGCCGCCGCCGCTACCCGGGGCGACGCCGCACACGGCTGCCGTCGATGCCCGGGTCAGCGCCTACAGCTGCCCCGGCTCAGCGCCGCGCCAGGCCCCCCGGCACCCGGACCGGCGCTCCTGTCGTGCCCGGACCGGCGCCCGGGTGCCCGCGCACCCGGGCGCCGGAGGGTCGGCGCCGCGCCAGAACCCCGCCGCTGCCGGGTCAGAGCCCGCGTCGGCGTCCGGCTCCGCCGCGCACCCGGCCGCCCTCGACGCCCGAGCCGGCGCCCCCGGCACCCGGGTCGGTGCCCACGCACCGGGTCGGCGCCCCCGGCACCCGGGCCCGGGTCGGCGCCCCGGTCAGCCCGCGCCGGGGCCCGGTCCGCGCGCGCCGGCGCGCCCCGCGTCAGTGCTCCGCCGGTACGCCCGTCAGCGCCGTGACGACCGGGTCCAGTGCCTGGTGGATCTCGTCGCCGATGGAGCGGAAGAAGGTGATCGGCGCCCCGTACGGGTCGAAGACCTCGTCCGCGTCCGGGCTGGGAGCCAGCAGCCAGCCGCGCAGCGCCGCGGCCGCGCGGACCAGGGCGCGGGCGCGTTCCACCACGCCCTCCTCGCGCGGGTCGGGCAGGGTCGCCGGGTCTATGGCCCGCACCAGGCGGGTGAACTCCTTCAGGGTGAAGGTGCGCAGACCGGCCGAGTGCCCCATGGAGATCACCTGCGCCCGGTGGTCCCGGGTCGCGGTCAGGACCAGGTCCGCGCGGATGACGTGCTCGTCCAGCAGCTCCCGTCCCGTGAACCCGGTCGCGTCCGCGCCGAAGTCCGCGAGGACCAGCTCCGCGTTGGCCTCCATCGGCGCGCCCTCGTGGCCCCAGGTGCCGGCGCTCTCCACCACGAGCCCGCCCGCGAGGTGGTCCCCGAGGCGGGCGGTCAGGGCATGGCGGGTCAGCCGCTCGGTGATGGGCGAGCGGCAGACGTTGCCGGTGCTGACGTGGAGGATGCGGAAGCTCGGGGCCGGGCCGGCGGTGTCCGCTATGCCACGCTCCTCGGGGCCGGTCACCGTGCCTGCCCCCAGGGGTGTGCCGTCGTCACGGCGCCACCTCCAGGTCGGGTACGACCTTGCGCAGTTCGTCGGCGGAGAGGGCGCCCTCGCGCAGCAGCACCGGGACCGCGCCGGTGACGTCGACGATCGAGGAGGGCACGATGCCCGGGGTCGGGCCGCCGTCCAGGTAGACGGAGACGGAGTCGCCGAGCATCTCCTGGGCGGCGTCGCAGTCCTCGGGCGCGGGGTGCCCGGTGAGGTTGGCGCTGGAGACGGCCATCGGGCCGGTCTCGGTGAGCAGTTCGATGGCGACCGGGTGCAGGGGCATCCGGATGGCGACCGTGCCCCGGGTGTCGCCGAGGTCCCACTGGAGGGACGGCTGGTGCCGGGTGACGAGGGTCAGCGCGCCGGGCCAGAAGGCGTCGACCAGCTCCCACGCCTGCTCGGAGAAGTCGGTGACCAGACCGTGCAGGGTGTTCGGGGAGCCGATGAGGACGGGCGTGGGCATGTTCCGGCCGCGGCCCTTGGCGGCCAGCAGGTCGGCCACGGCCTCGGAGGTGAAGGCGTCCGCGCCGATGCCGTAGACGGTGTCGGTGGGCAGCACGACGAGCTCGCCGCGGCGCACGGCCGCCGCTGCCTCGCGCAGCCCGGTCGCACGGTCCGTGGTGTCGTTGCAGTCGTATCGCCGAGCCATCTAACGAGCCTCCTCGTGCTGCTGCCTGGTCATGGCATCGCCTTGCGCGCGGTCGCGAAGCGCGGCCGCTTGTTGAGATCGGGGTGGTCGGCCGCGTCCGCCCAGCCGGACTCCTCGTTGAAGATCCACGGCACCTGTCCGCCCTGGGTGTCCGCGTGCTCGACGACCACCAGGCCGCCGGGCCGCAGCAGGCGGTGCGCGGTGCGCTCGATGCCGCGGATCGTGTCGAGTCCGTCCTCACCGGAGAAGAGGGCCATCTGCGGGTCGTGGTCACGCGCCTCGGGCGCCACGTACTCCCACTCGGTGAGCGGGATGTACGGCGGGTTGGAGATCACCAGGTCGACCTGGCCGTCCAACTCCGGGAGGGCGCTGAGCGCGTCGCCCTGGTGGACGGAGACCCGGGAGCCCTCGGCGTTGCGCCGGGTCCACTTCAGGGCGTCGTCGGACAGCTCCACCGCGTGCACCCGGGAGCGGGGCACCTCCTGCGCCATGGCGAGGGCGATGGCGCCCGACCCGGTGCACAGGTCGACGATCAGGGGCTCGACGACGTCCATCGCGCGGACGGCCTCTATCGCCCAGCCGACGACCGACTCGGTCTCCGGGCGGGGTACGAACACCCCGGGGCCGACCTGGAGTTCCAGGTAGCGGAAGAAGGCGCGGCCGGTGATGTGCTGGAGGGGTTCCCGCGCCTCGCGCCGGGCGATCGCCTCCCAGTAGCGGGCGTCGAAGTCGCCGTCCCTGACCTGGTGCAGCTCCCCCCGCTTCACCCCGTGCACATAGGCGGCGAGTTCCTCCGCGTCGAAACGCGGCGAGGGCACGCCGGCGTCGGCCAGCCGCTGGGTGGCCTGCGCCACCTCGGCAAGCAGCAGACTGCGGGGGCCTGGAGGTCGCCCCCCAGAGGATGACTGCACGCTGGTCCTCCGGTGCGGTGGTGCGGGTGTATGGGGTACGGGAGCGGGCCGGGCGGCGCGGTCCTACTGCGCGGCGGCCAGCTTGGCGGCGGAGTCGGCGTCCACGCACGCCTGGATCACCGCGTCGAGGTCCCCGTCGAGGACCTGGTCCAGGTTGTACGCCTTGAAGCCGACCCGGTGGTCCGAGAGGCGGTTCTCCGGGAAGTTGTACGTCCGGATCTTCTCGGAGCGGTCGACCGTGCGGACCTGGCTGCGGCGGGCGTCCGCGGCCTCCTTCTCGGCCTCCTCCTGCGCGGCGGCGAGCAGCCGGGAGCGCAGGATGCGCATGGCCTGCTCCTTGTTCTGGAGCTGGCTCTTCTCGTTCTGGCAGGAGGCCACGATGCCGGTCGGCAGGTGGGTGATGCGCACGGCGGAGTCGGTGGTGTTCACGGACTGGCCGCCGGGACCGGAGGACCGGTAGACGTCGACGCGCAGGTCGTTGGCGTGGATCTCGACGTCGATCTCCTCGGCCTCGGGCGTCACGAGGACACCGGCGGCGGAGGTGTGGATGCGGCCCTGGGACTCGGTCGCGGGCACCCGCTGGACGCGGTGCACCCCGCCCTCGTACTTCAGCCGGGCCCAGACTCCCTGGCCGGGCTCGGTGGCGCCCTGGCCGCCCTTGGTCTTCACGGCGACCTGGACGTCCTTGTAGCCGCCCAGCTCGGACTCGGTGGCGTCGATGATCTCGGTCTTCCAGCCGACGCGCTCGGCGTAGCGCAGGTACATGCGCAGCAGGTCGCCGGCGAACAGGGCGGACTCGTCGCCGCCCGCGCCCGCCTTGACCTCCAGGATCACGTCCTTGTCGTCGCTGGGGTCGCGGGGCACCAGCAGCAGCCGCAGCTTCTCGGTCAGCTCCTCGCGCTGCTTCTCCAGCACCTTGACCTCGGCGGCGAAGTCCGGGTCGTCGGCGGCGAATTCACGCGCGGTCTCGATGTCCTCGCCGGCCTGCTTCCAGGAGCGGTACGTGCCGACGACGGGCGTCAGCTCGGCGTAGCGCTTGTTGAGCTTGCGAGCGTTCGCCTGGTCGGCGTGGACCGAAGGGTCGGCGAGCTTCTTCTCCAGATCGGCGTGCTCGCCGATCAGTTCCTCGACCGCTTCGAACATTGTCGGGCTCCTGGTCTGTGTACGCGTGCTTCGGTGCGTCGGGCGCGGGCTGCGTGCGCGGGGGTGGTGCGGACCGCGGCGTGCGCGGGGTGGCCGCTCGGAACGGACAAAGCGCCGGTCCCGGCCGCCCCTGACACGGGGCGGCCGAGGACCGGCGCAGTGGCTCGCTACTTCTTGGCGGAGCCGGCAGCCTTGCCGAAGCGGGCCTCGAAGCGGGCCACACGGCCACCGGTGTCGAGGATCTTCTGCTTGCCCGTGTAGAACGGGTGGCACTCGGAGCAGACCTCGGCACGGATGGTGCCGCCGTCGATCGTGCTGCGGGTGGTGAACGCCGCGCCGCAGGTGCAGCTCACCTGGGTCTCGACGTACTCGGGGTGGATGTCGCGCTTCAAGGTGTCTCCCATGGTTCCGGAGGGCGCCGGGTCGCACGCGCGGGATGCGGGTGCGTGAACCGGGGCCGACGTACCAGTCTGCCAGGACCGGCCGTATCTCCCAAAACCGGGGTGGCGGCCCGGATATTCCACGGCGGCGGCCCGGCGGCGGACGCTTCGGCGGGTGCCCGTCCGGTCACCCTCCGCGCCCGGGGTTCAGCCCTCGCGCACCAGCTCGCCCGCGTCGCCCTTGTCGCCCGCGGAGTCCTTGAACGCGGAGGCCGGGATCGCCCGGTCCTGCTTGAGCGCCCGCCACACCTGGTCGGCGCCGGACTCGACGGGGACGACCCGGTTGGGGTCCCGGGGGTCGTAGCGGACCGGCAGGGTCGCCATGTCGACGTCCTCGGCGCCGAGCCTGCCCAGGCCCCGGGCGAAGCCGACCAGCTCGTTCACCGAGTCCAGTTCGGAGTCCGGGGTGATCGCCTTGGTGGCGGTGTCGGCCAGGTCCATCAGCTTGGTGGGGCTGGTCAGCACGCCGACGTTCTTCACCTGGTCGATGAAGGCCTTGATGAACGCCTGCTGGAGCTGGATGCGGCTCAGGTCGCTGCCGTCGCCGACGCTCTTGCGGGTGCGCACCAGGCCGAGGGACTCCTCGCCGTCGAGCCGGTGGGTGCCGGGCGCGAGGCGCAGATGGCTGCCGGAGTCGTCGATGGGCTCGGTGGTGGTGATCTCCACGCCGCCGAGTTCGTCGATGAGCTTCTTGAAGCCGGTGAAGTCGACTTCCAGGTAGTGGTCCATGCGGATGCCGGACATGGCCTCGACGGCCTTGACGGCGCAGGCCGGGCCGCCGGTCTCGTAGGCGGTGTTGAACATCGCCCGCTGCTGCCCGGCGGCCTTCGTCCCGTCGGCGCGGGTGCAGTCCGGGCGCTCCACGAGGGTGTCGCGCGGGATGGAGACCACGGACGCCTTGGCGCGGCCCTGGTGGACGTGGACGACCATCGCGGTGTCCGAGCGGGCCGCGCCCTCGTCCTCGCCGTACTCGCCGTTGGCGCCGGCGCGGGAGTCGGAGCCCAGGACCAGGATGTCCATGGAGCCGTTGTCGAGGTTCTTGGGGCGCTCGGTGCCGAGGGCCTGGTTGATGTCGACGCCGTCCAGGTTCCCGTTGAACTTGATGTACGCGTACCCGAGGCCGGCGCCGGTGGTGAGGACCAGAGCGGCGGCGGACCAGGCGACGACGGTCCGGACCCGGCGCGCGGGGCCGGGCGGCTTGCGGCGCTTCCCGCCGCCGCGTATTCGGCCGCCGGAACCCTTGCTGCTGCTCTGCTCGGTCATGCTCTCCTCGGCTCTGCTGCGCTGCTGCTCGTCGGCTCTCCGGCCCTTCGGCTCTCCCGGTTTCCGTCAGGGGAGACGGCGGAGCGCCCATCAGGGTTGCACGTGCCCCTCAAAGCGCCCTGAGACCGCGTGGCGCCCGCCACGCGGTGCGCGGCGGGCGCCACAAGCCGGGAACCACGGCGCTCACCAGGGCTTTCACCGGGAGGCGGAACGCGCCGAGGGGCCCGCGAACGGGCCCCTCGGCTGTGGTGAAGCTCTCCCGGCCGCCCCGGGGGGCCCTCGCCCGGGGGCGAGGACGCGGGACGGCGGGTCAGTCGTTGCCGTTGCCGGCCGACGGCGTGGTCTTCTGGATCTGGAGCAGGAACTCGCCGTTCGACTTGGTCTGCTTGAGCTTGTCGAGCAGCAGCTCGATCGCCTGCTGCTGGTCGAGCGCGTGCAGCACACGGCGCAGCTTCCAGGTGATCGCCAGCTCGTCGCTGCCGAGCAGGATCTCCTCCTTGCGGGTGCCGGACGCGTCGACGTCCACCGCGGGGAAGATGCGCTTGTCGGCGAGCTTCCGGTCGAGCTTGAGCTCCATGTTGCCGGTGCCCTTGAACTCCTCGAAGATCACCTCGTCCATCCGCGAGCCGGTGTCGACCAGCGCGGTGGCCAGGATGGTCAGCGAGCCGCCGTCCTCGATGTTGCGCGCGGCGCCGAAGAAGCGCTTCGGCGGGTAGAGCGCGGTCGAGTCGACACCACCGGAGAGGATGCGCCCGGAGGCCGGGGCCGCGAGGTTGTACGCGCGGCCGAGGCGGGTGATCGAGTCCAGCAGGACGACCACGTCGTGACCCAGCTCCACGAGGCGCTTGGCGCGCTCGATGGCCAGCTCGGCGACGGTGGTGTGGTCCTCGGCCGGCCGGTCGAAGGTCGAGGAGATGACCTCGCCCTTGACCGACCGCTGCATGTCGGTGACCTCTTCCGGACGCTCGTCGACCAGGACGACCATCAGGTGGCACTCGGGGTTGTTGTGGGTAATCGCGTTGGCGATCGCCTGCATGATCATGGTCTTGCCGGTCTTCGGCGGGGCCACGATCAGACCGCGCTGGCCCTTGCCGATCGGCGACACCAGGTCGATGATCCGCGTGGTCACCACACCCGGGTCGGTCTCCAGGCGGAGCCGGTCCTGCGGGTAGAGCGGGGTCAGCTTGTTGAACTCGGGGCGGCCGCGGCCCGATTCGGGGGCCATGCCGTTCACCGAGTCCAGGCGGACGAGCGCGTTGAACTTCTCGCGGCGCTCCCCCTCCTTGGGCTGGCGCACCGCACCGGTGACGTGGTCGCCCTTGCGCAGGCCGTTCTTGCGGACCTGGGCGAGGGAGACGTACACGTCGTTCGGGCCGGGCAGGTAGCCGGAGGTCCGGATGAACGCGTAGTTGTCGAGGATGTCGAGGATGCCCGCGACGGGGATCAGGATGTCGTCCTCGGAGACCTGCGGCTCGCCGCTCGCGAAGTCGTCGCGCCCGCGGCGCCCGCGGCGGTCGCGGTAACGCCCGCGCCGGCCGCGGCGGCCGCTGCCGTCGTCGTCGAAGTCGTCCTGGGGGCCGCCCTGCTGGCCGCCCTGGCGCTGCTGCTGACGCTGCCCGCCGCCGCCCTGCTGGTCGTCGCCCTTGCCGCGGCGGTCGCGCTGGCGGTCACGGCGGTCGCCGCGCTGCTCGCCGCGGTCGCCACGCTCACCGCGGCGGCCCTGGCGGCCCTCGCCGTCCTGTCCGCCGGCGGACTCGCCCTTGGCGTCGGCCTGGGGCTCGGCCTTGGTCTCGGTGCGCACATCGGTCCGCACGTCGGCGCGGGCCTCGCCGCCCTCGGTACGGGTGTCCGGGCTGCCCGCCTGCGCGGTGGCGCGACGGCGGCGGCGCTCACCGGCCGGCTGCTCGTCGCCCGCGGCGCCGGCCTGGGAGCCGCCGGCCGGCTGGCCGGGGATCTCGATCTGCTGCTGGGCGACGGCCTTCTCGGCCTTGTCGCCCTTGTCGGCCTTCTCCGCGGCGGGCGCGGCGGCCTCGTCACCCGTACGGGCCTTCGAGGTGGCGCGGCGCTTCGGCTTGGCGGGCGCCTCGGCGCCCGCGTCGGCGGCCTTGGCGGGGGCGCCGCCGGCCGCCTGGGCCTCCTTGATGACCTCGATCAGCTGGCTCTTGCGCATCCGCGCGGTGCCCTTGATACCGAGGCCGGACGCGACCTGCTGCAGCTCGGCCAGGACCATGCCCTCGAGGCCGGTGCCGGAGCGGCGGCGCCGTGCGGTGGTGCCGGAGGCAGCACCTGCGGCGGGCGCGTCGGTGTCGACGGTGTTGTCGGCAGTAACGCCCATCAGATCGGTGGTGTCGCTCACGAAGGGTCCTTCCCTGGAGCGGACGTCGGCCTTCTGGCTCGGCGACCGGTTGTGCTGTCCGGCAGCGGGTCCGGGGTACGGACCGTGTCGGAGCGATGGTCCCGCCGGTGCGGAACCAACGGCGGAGAGGTGTACATGCAAGACGTGCAAGTCCGGCGCGAGATCCCCCCGCTCGACCCGCTGGTGGCTGGGCGGGAGTGTCGTGCCGGTTCCGGAGCGTGCTCGAAACTGCTCAGGCGGGCTGCTCAGGCAGTGTGGGAGGCTCTCGGAAGAATGGTGGTCCCGACAGGGGACTCGCAGCACCGCGCCGCTTCGACGACGGTTGCAGACATGAGGTTAACACTACCGGCTCCAACAAACATTCCCCCTCTCACTGACCGGCAATCGTGTGTCACTGCGGGGCCAGCGGCAGAACGCTCGCTCCCGCGGCGTCGAAGGCGAGCCGGTTGGCGGCCCAGCCCTCCCCCGCCAGCGCGGCGACCTTGTCGGCCACCCCGTCCTCGGCCAGGGCCAGCACGGTGGGTCCGGCGCCGGAGATGACCGCGGGGACGCCGTCGGCGCGCAGCCTGGCGACCAGATCGGTGCTCTGCGGCATCGCCGGGGCCCGGTACTCCTGGTGGAGACGGTCCTCGGTGGCGGCGAGCAGCAGTTCGGGACGCCTGGTCAGCGCCTCGACGAGGAGGGCCGCGCGGCCCGCGTTGGCGGCCGCGTCGACGTGCGGGACGGTGCGCGGCAGCAGGCCGCGGGCGGTCTCGGTGAGCACCGGGTTGGCCGGGACGAAGACCACGGGGACCACGGCGTCCGTGGGGTCCATCCGGATGGCGCGGGCACCGCCCGCCTCGGTCCAGGCCAGGGTGAAGCCGCCGAGGAGACAGGCGGCGACGTT
This sequence comes from Streptomyces sp. NPDC005805, assembly GCF_040630445.1. Taxonomy (NCBI): domain Bacteria; kingdom Bacillati; phylum Actinomycetota; class Actinomycetes; order Kitasatosporales; family Streptomycetaceae; genus Streptomyces; species Streptomyces sp. NPDC005805. The sequence continues at coordinate 72,978 of NZ_JBEXXN010000017.1, read as the reverse complement.
GTCGGGGTGGCCCTCGATCTCGGTGGCCAGTTCCAGCAGGGCCGCGTCGTCCAGCCGGGTGTCCCCGCCTATGGTCACGGCCCGGGCGGCGACGATTCCGGCGCAGATGGCGGCGGAGGAGGAGCCGAGGCCCCGGCCGTGCGGGATGCGGTTGGCGCAGACGACCTCCAGGCCGCGCGGCTGCCCGCCGAGCACGTCGAACGCGGTGCGCAGGGAGCGCACGAGCAGATGGCTCTCGTCGCGCGGGAGGGTGTCGGCGCCCTCGCCGGCGATGTCGATGTGCAGCCCGGAGTCCGCGACCCGGACGACGACGTCGTCGTACAGGCCGAGCGACAGTCCGAAGGCGTCGAAGCCCGGACCGAGGTTGGCGCTGGTGGCGGGAACGCGCACCCGGACGGCGGCGGCGCGGAACGCGGGACCGGCCATCGCTCGACGACTCTCCTTGTTTCGGTACGTCTCTGATCTGAACCGCGCGTTGCTCTGGACCGCGCGGTGCTCCGATACGTGCGGGGTGTACGGGATTTCGGGGGGAACGCCCGGGCCTGGACGGCGACATCACCACGGCACATGCGGTGGGACGGGCTCGGCCACAGCCTATCGAAGGAAGGTTCACCTGCGACACAGGGCGCACGGGAGGCGCACGATGCGTGTCGCTCGCCTGCCATGCCCCCGACCGGGCTGCCTTCATGGTTGCCCCGCACCGGGGCGGGGCAACCATGCGCGCGCAACCGTCTTTTGAGCCGAGTCCCGGAGGGTTCGCTCCGGGACCGGGCCGGGGCGGACGGCTTGGGTCCGGGGCGGGGCTACGGCTCAGGCGAGGCCGAGGCGCTCCGCCGCCGCGGCCGCGTCGACCGGGACGGTGACCGGCTGCGGCGCGCCCGCCACGGCCCAGTCCGGGTCCTTGAGGCCGTTGCCGGTCACGGTGCAGACGATCCGCTGCCCCGGGTCGACCTTGCCCTGCCCGGCGGCCTTCAGCAGACCCGCGACGGACGCGGCCGACGCGGGCTCCACGAAGACGCCCTCCTGGGAGGCCAACAGCCGGTAGGCGCGCAGGATCTCACGGTCCGTCACCTCGTCGATGAAGCCGCCCGACTCCTCGCGCGCGGCCAGCGCCTGCGTCCAGGAGGCCGGGTTGCCGATCCGGATCGCGGTGGCGATCGTCGACGGGTCCTTGACGACCTCGCCCCGCACCAGCGGCGCGGAACCGGACGCCTGGAAGCCCCACATCCGGGGCGTCCGGGTGGAGACGCCGCGAAGGGGCGGGCGCGCAGCGCCTCCGGCAGGGGCGGTGGTGGGCGACGGGTGGGCGTACTCCTTGTAGCCCTTCCAGTAGGCCGTGATGTTGCCCGCGTTGCCGACCGGGAGGACATGGATGTCCGGGGCGTCGCCGAGGGCGTCCACGATCTCGAAGGAGGCGGTCTTCTGGCCCTCGATGCGGTACGGGTTCACCGAGTTGACCAGGGCGACCGGGTAGTTCTCGGAGAGGCCCCGGGCGAGGTCGAGGCAGTCGTCGAAGTTGCCGTCGACCTGGAGGATGCGCGAGCCGTAGACGAGGGCCTGGCCCATCTTGCCCATCGCGATCTTGCCCTGCGGGACGAGGACCGCGCAGACCATCCCGGCGCGCACCGCGTAGGCCGCGGCGGAGGCGGAGGTGTTGCCGGTGGAGGCGCAGATGACGGCCTGCGCCCCCTCCTCCTTGGCCCGGGTGATGGCCATGGTCATGCCGCGGTCCTTGAAGGACCCGGTGGGGTTCGCCCCCTCGACCTTCAGATGCACCTCGCAGCCGGTGCGCTCGGAGAGGACCTGGGCCGGGACGAGCGGCGTACCACCCTCACGGAGCGTGACGACGGGCGTCGTGTCCGTGACCGGAAGGCGGTCCCGGTACTCCTCGATGATGCCGCGCCACTGGTGGGTTCCGTTGGTGGTCATTGGGTCCCTTACTCCCCTTCAACACGCATGATGCTGGCGACACCGCGCACGGTGTCGAGCCTGCGCAGCGCCTCGACGGTCCCGGAGAGGGCGGCGTCGGGCGCGCGGTGGGTGACGACGACGAGGGAGGCCTCGCCGTCCTTGCCCTGCTGCCTCACCGTGTCGATGGACACGCCGTGCTCGGCGAAGACCGTCGCGACCTGGGCGAGGACACCCGGCTTGTCGGCCACGTCGAGGCTGATGTGGTACCGCGTGACCACCTCGCCCATCGGGCTGACCGGCAGCTGGGTGTAGGCGGACTCGCCGGGCCCCGTTGCCCGGGCGAGCTTGTTGCGGCAGACGGCGACCAGGTCGCCGAGCACCGCGGACGCGGTCGGCGAACCGCCCGCGCCGGGTCCGTAGAACATCAGTCGGCCCGCGGCCTCCGCCTCGACGAAGACCGCGTTGTACGCCTCGCGCACGGAGGCCAGCGGGTGGCTGAGCGGGATCATCGCCGGGTGGACGCGGGCGGTGACCGAGCGGCCGTCGGCGGCCCGCTCGCAGATCGCGAGCAGTTTGACCGTGCAGCCCATGCGCTTCGCGGAGGCCATGTCGGCGGCCGTGACCTCGGTCAGGCCCTCGCGGTGGACGTCGTCCAGGCGGACACGGGTGTGGAAGGCGATCCCGGCGAGGATGGCGGCCTTGGCTGCGGCGTCGAAGCCCTCCACGTCGGCCGTGGGGTCGGCCTCCGCGTAGCCGAGGGCGGTCGCCTCGTCCAGCGCCTCGGTGTAGCCGGCGCCGGTGCGCTCCATCTTGTCGAGGATGAAGTTGGTGGTGCCGTTGACGATGCCGAGGACCCGGTTGACCTTGTCGCCCGCGAGGGACTCGCGCAGCGGGCGGATCAGCGGGATGGCCCCGGCGACGGCGGCCTCGAAGTAGAGGTCGCGGCCGTGGCGCTCGGCCGCCGCGTAGAGGGTGGCGCCGTCCTCGGCGAGCAGGGCCTTGTTGGCGGAGACCACGGAGGCGCCGTGCTCGAAGGCGGTGGTGATCAGGGTGCGGGCGGGCTCGATACCGCCGATGACCTCGACGACGACGTCGATGTCGCCCCGTTTGACCAGGGCGGTCGCGTCGGTGGTGATCAGCTCGGCGGGGATGCCCTCACGGACCTTCTGGGGGCGGCGCACGGCGACCCCGGCGAGCTCCACCGGGGCGCCGATCCGCGCGGCGAGGTCGTCGGCGTGCGTCGTCATGATGCGCGCCACCTCTGAGCCGACCACTCCACAGCCCAGCAGCGCCACCTTCAGCGGACGCGTACGCATCATCCGACCTCGTTTCCTTCACTTCTACGGTTGGACCAGTCTCACCCACCGGACCGGAGTTTCTGTCCTCTGTCCGGCATACGAGACAAGTATCTCAGCTATCCGACATCGAGACGCAGGAGATCCTCCTCCGTCTCCCGCCGGACGATCACCCGCGCCTCGCCGTCGCGCACCGCGACCACCGGCGGACGCAGCGCGTGGTTGTAGTTGCTGGCCATCGAGCGGCAGTACGCACCGGTCGCGGGGACCGCGATCAGGTCGCCCGGCGCGATGTCGGCCGGCAGGAACGCGTCCCGGACCACGATGTCACCGCTCTCGCAGTGCTTGCCGACCACCCGGCTCAGCATCGGCTCGGCGTCGCTGGTGCGCGAGACGAGGGCGACGCTGTACTCGGCGTCGTAGAGGGCGGTGCGGATGTTGTCCGACATCCCGCCGTCCACGCTGACATAGGTCCGCAGGCCCTCCAGCGGCTTGACCGTGCCCACCTCGTAGAGCGTGAACGCGGTCGGGCCGACGATCGCCCGGCCCGGCTCCACCGAGATCCGCGGGGTGCGCAGCCCGGCCGCCTCGCACTCCCGGCTCACGATCTCCCCGAGCGCCTTGGCGATCTCGTGCGGCTCACGCGGGTCGTCGTCCGAGGTGTACGCGATGCCGAGGCCGCCGCCGAGGTCGATCTCGGGCAGCTCGACGCCGTGCTCGTCGCGGACCTGCGCGAGGAGCTGCACGACTCGTCGGGCGGAGACCTCGAAGCCGGCCATGTCGAAGATCTGCGAGCCGATGTGGGAGTGGACGCCGATGAGCTCCAGGCCGTCCAGGGTGAGCGCCCGGCGCACCGCCTCGGCCGCCTGCCCGCCCGCGAGCGCGATCCCGAACTTCTGGTCCTCGTGCGCGGTCGCGATGAACTCGTGGGTGTGCGCCTCGACGCCCACGGTGACCCGGATCTGCACCCGCTGGCGGCGCCCGAGGCTCTGTGCGATGTGCGCGACCCGGACGATCTCCTGGAAGGAGTCGAGCACGATCCGCCCGACGCCCGCCTCGACCGCGCGCCGGATCTCCTGCTCGGACTTGTTGTTGCCGTGGAAGGCGATGCGCTCGGCGGGCATCCCGGCGTCGAGGGCGGTGGTCAGCTCACCGCCGGAGCAGACGTCGAGGTTGAGCCCTTCCTCGGTGAGCCAGCGCACCACGGCCCGGCTGAGGAACGCCTTCCCCGCGTAGAACACGTCCGCGTCCTTGCCGAAGGCCTCCGCCCAGGCGCGGCAGCGGGCCCGGAAGTCGGTCTCGTCCAGGAAGTACGCCGGGGTGCCGAACTCCTCGGCCAGCCGGGTCACTTGGATCCCACCGACGGTCACGACGCCGTCGGCGTCCCGCGCGACCGTCCGCGACCAGACCTTCTCGTCGAGCGTGTTGAGGTCGGCCGGCGGGGCGGTGTAGTGGCCCTCGGGGAGGACGTCGGCGTGACGGGGCCCGGCGGGGTGGGCGGATCGGCTCATCGTCTCTTCTCACATCTCACAGGTGTTCGGGTGCGCTGATGCCGAGCAGGGACAGGCCGCCGGCGAGCACCGTCCCGGCGGCCTCGGCGAGGGCGAGCCGGGAGCGGTGGGCGGCCGAGGGTTTCTCGTCCCCGAGGGGCAGCACCCTGTGCTGGAACGCGAGCAGGGCGTCCGCGGTGGCCTCCAGATGCCGCGCGACCCGGTCGGGGGCGCGCAGCCGGGCCGCCGCCTCGACCACGGCGGGGTGGTCGGCGACGGCGGCGGTGAGGGCGGGGGCGTCCACGTGCACCTCGGGCGCGGACGCGAAGCCGAGCGCGGCGGCGGCCCGGGTGAGGGCGCGGGTGCGGGCGTACGCGTATCTCACCCGGAAGAGCGGATTGCGCTCGTGCTGCACGAGCAACCCCTCGGTGCGGGGCCGGTCGTGCGCGGCGGCGGCGAGCAGCGCCCAGCGGGTGGCGTCGGGGCCGAGGGTGGAGGGGGTGACGGTGAGGGGGGCGGGGGTGACGGCGATCGTTTCTGGGGTGGGGGTGGGGGTGGGGGTGGGCCGGTCGGGGTGCGCGGGTGCGGGGCGGTCTCCGGGGCGGGCCCGGTCGACGGGGTTGGCCCGGTCGACGGGGTTGGCACGGTCGGCGGGGTTGGCGGGGTTGGCACGGTCGGCGGGGTTGGCGGGGTTGGCACGGTCGGCGGGCGCGGGGCGGGCTCCTTGAGCCGGGCGTTCCCCGGCGTTCCCCTGCCCCTCCCCCTGCCCTTCCCACTTCCCTCCAGCCCCCAGGGCGACGAGGGCCTCGGCCCAGACCCGGGCCCGGAGCTCGTCGGCGTGGCCGAAGGGGCCGCCGGGGGCGGCGGGCCGCCCGTACGCGTCCCCCTGCGCCCGGACCTCCGCGAGGAGGCGCTGCTGTGTGCTGCCCGCGAGGGTGAAGTTGAGGAAGCCGGGGCCGGTGACCTCGACGCTCTCGATCCCCCCGGCCGGGCCCGCGGCCTCGGCGGCGATCCGCTGGCGCAGCACGTCGGCGACGCGCACGGCGGGCTGCCCCGCCTCCCGGGCCAGCCGCAGGGCGATGTTGCTGGCCCAGTCGCCACGCCCGCCGGGGCGGGTCCGCTCGACCTTGACGTCCTCGGGCACGTTCACCCGCAGGGCACCGTCCTCGACCGCACGGCACACGGCGTGCCGGACGGTCCGGGAGAGCTCTGCGGGAGTCACGGGACCAGCGTATGGGAGGAGGGGGGTGGGCTCGCGAACCGGTTTCGCCATGTGGGCGGAGGGCCGCGTGCCCTCCGGGGCCGGGCTCAGCCCAGGGTGCGTCCGGCGTGGTCGGCGGGGCCGGCGGCGGAGTCGTCGTCGCCCGGCTCATCGGGGGCGGCTGGCTTCTGCGCGTCGTCCGTGGACGGCGGGGGCGCGTCCTGTCCCTCCGCCCGCTGCCGCCCCTCCCCCGCCGCGAGCCGGCGCACCACCCTCACGAGCTCGGCCGGCTCGAAGGGCTTGGCGAGGAAGGCGTCGACGCCGGCGCCGACACCGCTCTCGACCTCATAGGGGGTGCACGCGCTGATGATCGCCAGCGGCAGGTGACTCGTGCGCGGATCGGACCGCAGCTGGGCGGCGGTCCGCAGCCCGTCGAGGCGGGGCATCACCACGTCGAGCGTGACGACGTCGGGCTGCACACGGTGCACGGCGTCCAGACACTCGACACCATCGGCCGCGGTCACGACCTCGAAGCCCTCCAGCTCGAGGTTGACCCTGATCAACTGCCGAATCACCCGGTTGTCATCGACAACGAGCACTCGGCGCGGCACGCCGGACACAACTCGAGAGTAGGTCGACCGACGCCCCCGCGTCCGGGATTTCCCGACTTCCGACCCGTGCGAGCGACACGGGAGTGCGCCGGGGGCGCGCGGGCGCGTTCCCCGTAACCCGAGCCCTGGCCCAAGCTCCGCACCCGACCGGGCCGTTGGCCCCGCCCGGCCCCCTCACGCCTCGCACACGCGCCTCTCCGCCCCGTGTCCGCGCCACCCGAAATACCTGTTCACGGACACCCTCCGAGAGCTGGTAGGGTTCTACCCGTCGCCACGCACCAGCGCGGCACACGCCCCCGTAGCTCAGGGGATAGAGCAACGGCCTCCGGAGCCGTGTGCGCAGGTTCGAATCCTGCCGGGGGCACAGAAGCCGGACCAGCGTGATCAACCCGCTGACCTGCGGAAGTGCCAGACATCGAGAGCCGGACCCAGTCAAGCTGGGTCCGGCTCTTGTCGTTGCTGAGCGCCGATCGCGATAGACCTGAGATAGAGCCACAAACGTGTACCTGCGCCAACCGACGTGGCTGGTAGCGCCCCAAGGTGCTCCTGGCTGCCAGCAAAACTGCCGCAAGGCATGGGGCGCCCGGGCTACCCTCTGATTCACGGTCAGAGCAGGTTCCGCAGAACCGAGGGAAAAGATGCGCGCCCGTAGCACGTGGCAACGATTCGATGGAGAAACTAAAGCCGCGATCAATAGTGCCCTTTACGCTGGCGGTATGCCACAGGAAGTACTGGCACTGTACTCCCGCTGGTGGCAATTGGAAACTTATCTACGTTCCTTGCTTTACGTCGAACTGCGAGCCAGTCACGGCGTGGAATGGATAAACCACATCGGTCAGGGAGCCACGCATCGACGCGAACAGGATAAGGCACGCCGGTACATGGCTACTGCCGACTGGGAAGACCCTCTCAGCTATCTCGACGTGAGCAAGCTCTTCCCTCTACTAGAAGCCAACTGGGATCTCGTGGAGCCCTCACTGATGGACAAGGATGTGCTATTCTCTCGCGTCCCTGAACTGACGTCCATCAGGAATCGTCTGGGTCACCTACGCCGACCACACCCAGATGATCTAAATAGGCTGGAGCAAACCCTGAGAGATCTCGAGGGAGGGGCATTTACCGCCTACTCAACTTACAACGAGGACCGGGTAGCTGATAGCAAACTTGACGACCCGGTAGTTGCCGCCTGGGGGCGAGGAGAGCACGAAACTGCCCAACGGCTGATCAATCATGCTCGCGACCAGTACGAGGTGAACTTCCACCTCTCCTACTCTCTCCGACCCTCTGGCCAACGTCCGACACGGGGCGCACCAGTCACGGGGACTCGCGGAGCTATCTGGAAGGCAACATTCCTACTACTCTCCAGAGATGTAAAAATTCCCGCCTTGTGGCGCGACAGCTACCTGAATCGAAATGCGCGAGAGCTTCTCATCCACATGCTCGTGGACTTCGGTTCGATTTCGTTTACCTTTCCGGCCATCGACGACGGAAAACGCGTCTCGGATGCCATCGGCGAGGCTTTTGATGCAATTCTGCTCAATTCACACCGAGGCTCACCCGGAAGAATGCCGACGGAGCGAGAGGTAAGCGAGACCGCGATGCGGAGTATCCATCTAGATCCCAGAATCCAAACTGGTTCAGGCTGGAATATCGTGGATGAGACCACCGTCCCCGTCAGGATATTTGGTGCGCACTGATCAGGGGCCAAGATTCGCAGACCAAGCACCATTCTCGAAAGTTCACACCGGAGCGTCGACACTTCAAGCATGCCGATTGCGCTCCGTCTCTATTCTCTCATTCATAACTCCCTCCTGCCCGTAGATGTAACCTTCATACTCACGGTGAATTACTTCACCGTGAGCGTGGCCGGAGTCATCGTGGACGACCGGGGCCGGGCCCTGCTGATCCAGCGCCGGGACAACGGCAAGTGGGAGCCCCCGGGTGGTGTCCTCGAACGTGAGGAGACGATTCCGGAGGCCCTGCAACGCGAAGTCTTGGAAGAGACCGGCATCAAGATCGCACTCCCTGCGACTCTGACCGGCGTCTACAAGAACATGACCGGCCTGATCGTTTCATTGGTCTTCCGCTGCGAAGTCGCCGACGGAACGCCCCACCACCGGGGACGAGACCCGCGCCCTGCGCTGGGTCACCCATGAGGAAGTCTCCGGACTCGCCGACGAGGCATACGCGCCCCGCGTGCTGGACGCGCTCGACGCGATGTCCCCGCCGGCTGTCCGCGCCCACGACGGCGTGAAGCTCGTCTAGGCCGAACCCGCTGCACATGGCGGTCTACGAGGGCGGAACGCCGAGCACGGCCGCAGACCCGGCATGGCCAACTCCCCTGCGCGCCGGGGCGTCATCCCGCGCTGCCAGGCCGGCCACCGGCCACACCGTCACCGCGGAACTGTCCACCGACGGGCTTCCCCACGGGCACCCGTGCTGACGGCGACGACAAGATCCGGCATTCTGGTGCGAATGCTGGACGCGGCACGTGGGCGACGAAGAGCCGCCGACGCTCGTCGGCTGCTACGACGCGTACACCGAAGCCGAGGCGAACAACTGGACGGTGTCGGTCGCCCGTGCCCGCACACTCGTCACCTGGAGCGTGAGCCCCGTGGTCTTCTCGCCGCTCGCGCATTCGGAAGGTTGGTCGCCTCCCGAGCGGGCTGCGCAGTAACCAGCCTGAACCGGGGACAGGCGGCCGACGGTGCGGATACGCTCGAAGTCAGCCCACGATGAGCACAGTTCTGAACGAGATCGAGACCGGCCTGACGAAGGCCCGGCATCGGGGTGGCGGACCCACGGGGGGCGCTGCCGACCCGGTGCGGTCGCCTTCGCTGGTCTCTCTCGGAAGGAGCTGAATGGAAATCGCGGGCTGGGCGGCAGTCGCTTTGGGCGCGGTCATGGGAGGTGTCACCGTTGTCGGACACCTCTGTGACCAAGTTCCGGCGCTGTCGCAGAAGATGATCACAGCGATCCGGTCTGTTCGCGCCGTGCGCGAAGAGATCAAGCAGGTCGATCGCGAGTGATCACCGGCCGCACCGCTGGCTGCCCCCCGCGCGGTGCGGCCACCAGGGCGGTACGGCGAGAGTCGCGGCCCAGCGCAATGACACGCGGGCTGGTGGTACCAGAGGTAGCATAAGGAGCATGAGCGAGCCCACCCAGAAGTACTCGATCACGATGCCCCGGGACATCGCCGAAGCCGCCCGGGCCCGTGGTGGCCCCTCAGGCCTCTCGGCGTATGTGGCGGCTGCCGTCGCCCGGCAGATCGAGCGCGACAATCTCAACGAGCTCATCCAGGTCGCCGAGGCCGAACACGGGCCCGTCACCGAGGGGGAGATCCAGGCCCTGCGCGACCAGCTCCACCAGGCGCGTGCGCAACAGGACGCGGACGGGAAGAGTGCGGCGTGACGCGTTCCTCCGCCGCGCCGGGCGGGACGCTGGTGCTCGACAGCGAAGGGCTCGCCAAGGCCGTGCTGCGCGACCGCACGGTCACCGCATGGCTCGCCCTCGCCCGCGCCGACGATCTGCGGGTGATCACGTCCGCGGCCACCCTGGTGGAAGTGGTCCATCCGCGTATCAACCGGCCCGCTCTGGAGTGGACGCTGTCCCGCCTCGTCGTCGAGCCGGTCACCGAGCCGATCGCCCGCCACGCGGCCGAGCTGCTCGCGGAAGCCGGCCTGCACGGCCACAAGTACGCCATCGACGCCATGCTCGGCGCGACCGCCCTTGCCGCGCCGGGGCCCGTGACGGTGCTCACCTCGGACGCCGAGGACCTGGCCGCGCTCTGTGGCCCGCGTGTCGTCGTCGTCAAGGTCTGACTCCCGACGCGAGATCTCGCGCTGACCTCACCTCGACTGCTGCCTGGGACAGGTCTGGCACACCGAGACAACCCCAACTGCAGGTGCTGTACTGGTGGCATATGCAGAGAGGGGACGTCATGAGTCCCTCCCCCTCACACGATCCGGACGCCTGGCGCCGCCGATCCCGCCAGGAGCGCCCTGCCGGTGATCCGGCCTCGCCGGACCGGGATGCCTGGCGGCGGCAGGCGTCGGAGTCGGCTTCGCCACTTCCTCGGCGCTCTCGCCGTCCGAAACACCCCGTGGTCCTGGGGGTACTTCTCTCGCTCGCACTCCTCTTCGGGCTCGGAGCGCTCCTGGGCAGGGAAAGCAGCGATGTCCAGGAGTCCCGGTCGACCGCGACGAACACGACCGACCCGGCGGATACGACGGCGGACGCGGCGGATCCTCCAAGGCCAGAAGCCGACCTGCCGAAGGAAGCAGAGCAGAAGTCCACCCCCGCCGCGGAGTCGACCTCCGGCCAGGAATCCCGGATCACACCGACACCCACGGGGAAGCCGTCTTCCCCCGACCGTGCCACCCCCACCCGGGAGCCCGATCCCGAGGCCGCCCCGCGCACCGTTGTAATAACGCACGTGATCGACGGCGACACGGTAGAGGTCCGAGGGGACGGCACGATCATCCCCGCCGGGACGACCGCGAAGGTCCGGCTGCTGGCGATCGACTCCCCGGAGAAGGGTGCCTGTTTCAGCCGCGACGCAACGGCACGACTGCGGTCCCTGCTGCCCCCGGGAAGCACAGCACGGGTGGAACGGGACGACGAACTGAAGGACCGGTACCGCCGCTATCTGCTGTACATGTGGAATGAGGACGGCGTGTTCGTCAATGAGTCACTGGTCCGGGGTGGGCACGCCAAGAGCGTGCTGTACCCGCCCAACGACAAGTACTGGCCTCGGATCTCCCGGGCACAGGCAGACGCTCGGCAGGAGGATGCCGGTCTCTGGTCGGCTTGCGACCCCACTCCCACCACCAAGGAGACTCCCGAGGAGACGACGCCGGACACCTCGGAGCCGAATCGCCGGCCTCCGGGACTGCCTCCCGGGCCCCCGGCAGGTGTGCCCGATCTGGACTGCTCGGATCTCTCCGGCCCCGTCTGGGTCGGCGAGGACGACCCGCACCGGCTCGACAGCAACGGCGACGGGATCGGGTGCGAAGCGTCCTGAGAGCGCCAACCGAGGCCCCCCCCCCCGCTCCCCCGTGCGGTCCGCGTGGGTGACCGGGATGTGGGGCGGGGCGTACTTGCGGGACTTGGCGAGGAGCTTGGGGAGGGCGAACTTGTGGCGCTGGACCGCGACGTACAGGGGCGCCGGCATGTCCGGGTGGGGTGGGGGGGAGGGTGGCGCCCGGAGGAAGGGCGGTGCCCGGGCGGAGGTGGACGCCGAGGAGGGCGTGGGGGGAGTCCGGTGGGGTCGAGGCGACGAGGTGGGTGACGTCGGTCCAGGGGAGCAGGACGTCGCCGACGCGGACGCCGGCCGGGTCGAACTGGAAGGCGGTGCGCTGGTTCTCGAACCAGGCGACGACGAACGGGGCCGCCGCGACGAGGACCACCCCGCCCTTCATGTCGAGGGCCCAGCCGAGCAGGGCCGCGAGCAGGACGAGGGCGGCGGTCGCGCCCCGCATGCGGGCCCGCGGGCCCAGGGAGAACGGGTGGGTGACCCGGTGGCGCTCCCGCCGCAGGCGCGCCCCGCCGGCACCGACAGTTCATCCACGCTTCCGCATGCCCTGCGCACAGCGGGTCCCCAACTGTCAGGTGATCCTCTAGTGTTCGGACGACCACATCGGTGGCCCACCGCGAGACCCGCGACGCCACCGGGGGACGACTCTCAGGGGGCGGTGCCGACGTGGCCGGGAACGAGATGGGCGTGTTCGGGGTCTCGGCGCTGGAGGAGGAGTTCTACCGGCACTTCCTGCGGAACCCCGCCACCCCGGCCGACGACGTGCATCTGCTGCTGGGCACCGACCCCGCCGACACCCGCGAATGCCTCGACCGGCTCACCGAGCTCGGGCTGCTCCATCCCCCGGGGCCCGAGGGTCTGGTGACGCCGGCGGACCCCGACAGCGCGCTCGCCCGGCTGGTGGACCGGCGGCTCAACGAGCTGCACGAGGAGCTGCGCCGCGTCACCCGATCGCGGCACGTCGTTGACGGTCTACGCGCGGAGTTCGCCGCCCGGGCGGAGACCGCGGCCGGGATCGAGCAGCTGGAGGGGCTGGCCGACATCCGCAACCGGATCGACGATCTCGCCTTCTTCGCGCGGGACGAGATCCTGGCCGTCGAGACGTACCCCCGCCTCTCCCCCGAGAACATCGCCCGGTCCCGGCCGCTGGATCTGCGCTGTCTGGGGCGGGGGCTGCGGATCCGGAACGTCGTGGTGCGCAGCGCGCTGGAGGACGGGCCGACCGCGGACTATCTCAGGGAACTCACCGCGCACGGGGCCGAGATCCGGGTGACGAGTGAGGCGGCGGAGCGGATGATCGTGTACGACCGCAGCACCGCGCTGGTGCCCCTCGACCCGCGGAACACCGCGCGCGGCGCGCTGCTCGCGCACCGGAGCGGGCTGGTCACCAACATCATCGCGCTCTTCGAGAAGATCTGGGACGCGGCCGAGGACCTCGCCGAGATCGACCGGCGGGACGGGTGCGCGGCGGAGTCGGAGCTGACCGAACGCGAGCGCCGGGTCCTGGTGTTCATGTGTACGGGCGGGAAGGACGAGGCCGGGGCACGGGAGTTGGAGGTCTCGGTGCGCACGTACCGGCGCTATGTGGCCGAGCTGCTCCAGACGCTGGGGGCCAACAGCCGGGCGCAGGCGGCTCTGCTGGCCCGTGAGCGCGGCTGGATCTAGGGAGGGGGAGGGAGACAGGGAGGGGGAGGGGCGGTCAGGGTTCTTCGGACCAGCCGCAGAGGGCGGTGTCGGCCAGCACCCGGGCGACCGCCCGGCGGACCGCCGCGCGGTCGGTGCGGCCGTCGGGAACGATCCGCAGGCAGACCCGGTCGGTGCTGACCTCCGGGGTGCAGGACCAGTGCGCCGGGAGGAGGCCCAGCAGCCGGATCACCGTCGTCTGGCCGGCCGGGGCGCTCCCGTCGTGGCGGACGGCGACCACGTCGACGTAGGTCATACCGGGCCCTCCGACCGGGCCGGGTCCAGGACATGGAGCGCGGCGGTGGTCAGGGCCGTGATGCCCGTCGGCAGGGCGGTGCGCACCTCGGGGGCGAACTCCGGGGAGTGGTTGGACGGGACGGGCTCCCCGGTGGCCGCGGCCTCCCGCAGCCGGCGCGCGCCGGTGACGCCGAGGAGCCAGTACGCCAGGGGGACGCCGTCCCGGCGGAAGTGGGCGATGTCCTCGACGGCGGTCAGGGGCGGGGCGGTCGCCACCCGGCCGGGCCCGAGGACGGCTTCATGGGCGCCGCGCACGGCGGCCGTGAGGGCCGGGTCGGGGGTCAGGGCGGGCGAGCGGGAGGTCACGGTGAACTCGGGCCCGGCCGGGCAGCCGGAGGCCGCGCACTCCGCGCGCACGATCCGTTCCACGGCGGCCCGCACCCGGTCGAGGGCCGCGTCGTCGAAGGCCCGTACGGAAACGGCGAGTTCGGCGCGGTCGGGGATGACGTTGGCCCGTTCGCCGGCGTGCAGGGCGCCGACCGTGAGGACGACCTGCTCGGCCGGGGCGGTCTCGCGGGCCACCACGGACTGGAGCCGCACGACGGCGGACGCGGCGGTCAGCACCGGGTCGACGGTGAGGTGCGGGGTGCCGCCGTGGCCGCCGCGCCCGTGGATGACGACATCGAGGGTCGCGCCGGCGGGCATCAGGGGTCCGGGGCCGGGGTGGGCGACGGTCCCGGCGGGCAGCGGGGCGGTGTGCTGGGCGAGGACGGCGGCGGGGGTGCCGAACCGTTCGTACAGGCCGTCGGCGAGCATCGTCCGGGCGCCGTCCAGGGTCTCCTCGGCGGGCTGGCCGATCACGAGGACGGTCCCCCGCCAGGCGTCCCGCGCGGCGGCGAGGCGGGCGAGGGCTCCGGCCGCGGCGGCGAGGTGCAGATCGTGGCCGCAGGCGTGCATCACGCCGGGGACGGTGCTGGCGTACGGGAGGCCGGTGCGTTCCGTGACGGGGAGGGCGTCGAGTTCGGTGCGCAGGGCGACGGTGGGGCCGGGGCCGTTGCGCAGGACGCCTACGACGCCGTGGCCGCCGCCCACCCCGCGGGCCACCTCACAGCCGTGGTGCTCCAGCCAGGTGGCGAGGAGGCCCGCGGTGCGGTGCTCGTCGCCGGAGAGTTCGGGGTGAAGGTGCAGGTCGAGGTAGAACTCCAGGGCGGGGCGCAGCACCTCGGCGGGGAGGGAGAGGGAGGCCGGGAGGGAGGGGGGCGCGGCGGGGTCAGGGGGGTCCGGGGTCGGGACGGAAGCAGGGGCGGGGGCGGGGGTGTGCGGCACGGGGTCCTCCGTTTCGGGCGGGCGGACGGCGGTGACGGGGCCTGCGGGGAGCCTCTTCGCGAGGGTGCGCTACGCGGTCCCCAGGGGTGCGTCTGCCCGCTGTCACCGGGTGACAGCGGGATGACAGCGACCGGCGGGCCGATCTGACAGCGGGCGCGGCTGGAATGGGGCGGCGCAAGGGAGCACCGCCGGAGGAGCCGGCGGGCCCCGGTGACCGAAGGAGAACACCATGGCCCCGAAGACCGAGCTCGCCACCCTCGCCGACGAGATCCTGGAGCTGGAGTCGGAGACCTTCGAGATCTCGGACTACTCGGACGCGGTCGAGGTCGTCCTCGCGGGCTCGACGTCCTCCTCCTCGACCTCCACCTGCTCCAGCACGACCAGCACCACTTCCTGCAGCGCCTGATCCGGCGCCAAGTCCGGTGCCGGTTCCGGATTCAGGTCCGGACCCGGCAGCGGATCGGTTCGGCAGCCCCTTTCCCGGGCGGGATTGCGCCGGGAGAGGGGCTGTCGCGCGTCCGCTCACGGGAAGGGATGCGGGACGGCCTTGATCTCGTCCTCGCGCAGGTCGTCCGTGCGCCGCCCCGCCACCCGCAGGGCCGTGCGCAGCCGGGGCATCAGCAGGGCGCGCTGGCGCGTCCAGCCGAAGTCCAGGGGCAGCAGGCCGGGGACGGTGGTGCTGACGGTGTGGAGCCCCATCCGGCGCTGCTCGGGCGTGGTCTGGTCGACGGCGATCACGTCGAAGCCGGCGCCCACCAGCTCGTCCCGGAGCAGCCGCAGGTCGTCCATCAGGTCGCCGGTGCGCGGGCGGCGCGGCGCCCAGTCGGCGAAGGCGTCGGCGAGCGGGCGGACGGCGGCCGGCTCCAGGTACTCGCGGGCGTGCTCGGCCATGGCGGGGAGCCCGTAGAGCTGGGCGTGGTCCTTGAGGTGCAGGACCTTGGTGAAGTCCCCCGCCATCGCCTCCAGTTCGGCCCGCCGGTCCGCGACCTGGTACGGCAGGTGGGGGATGTAGGTGAGGACCTCGGAGAGGGCGGCCTCGACCGTGTCCTCCGGGTCGAACCCGGCCGCCGCGCTGAACGAGAGGGTGCCGAGGCCGCCGTCGCGCCGCACGGCGAGGGCGGTGACGACGGGGACGGCGAGGTCCATCCGGGTGTCGAAGGCGTGCACGTCGTAGCCGTGCAGCGCGGCCCGGTCGATCATCGAGCGGACGGCGGGGGCACGGCAGCCGGTGAGGTCGATCGCGGTGAGCCGGGCGCGGCCGTACCAGGCGAGCAGGAAGGCGTCCCGTTCGATCAGCTCCAGCAGCCCGAAGAGGATCGCCTCCGCCAGACTGCCCCCGGTGGCGCAGCCGTTGGAGCACTCGAAGACGAAGTTGTCGGCGTCGACGCCCGCGCTGTAGTGGGCGAGGCGGGCCGGGACGAGGATCGGCCGGTCCTCGCGCAGCGAGTGGCCCCACACCCAGGGGATGGGCCGGTCCGGGTCGAAGGGGCTGACCAGGTGGTCGCGGGCGTAGGTCTCGGGGGCGTAGAAGCCGCAGTCGGCGGGGTCCAGGGCGGGGACGCCGTCGGCGCGCAGGGCGCTCAGGGAGGCGGTGACGGGCGAGGTGCCGCGCCGGCGGTGGGTGCCCGCGTACCGCTCCAGGCCCTCCAGCTGGGCGAGGGTGCGGCTGGTGGCGTAGGCGTTGGCCTGGCCGCTCCAGGTGACGTCGTTGAGGCCCGCGTAGCCCCGGACGAAGTGGGTGCCCGCGACGGGGGCGGTGGTGGTGGACGCGGGGTTGATCCAGGTGTCGGAGCCGAGGGCGCCGCAGACCGGGTTGGCGAGGGCGGTGGTCGGCAGCCGGTACGAGCCGAGGGCGCGCAGCCGGTAGCCGTCCGGGTCGGGCTTCGGGGCCGGGCCGAGGCGCATCCGGGCCGACTCGGCGGTGTCCGGGCGTTCGGTGACGCAGGACGGGCAGAGGGGTTCGGGGAGCAGCGGGAAGGTGGCGGTGGCCAGGGTGCCGAGGTCGACGCGGGTGACCTGGGGCAGTTCCCGGTCGGCCGGGGAGGCGGTGGACGGGGCGGGCCGGGCGCCGGCGAGCATCGCCCGGTACGCGGCCCACACGGCGTCGAGCGCGTACTCGGTGAACACGGGCCAGGCGGCGGCGCCGTGGGGTTCGCCGCCGAGTTCCAGGGCCTCGCGCTCGGAGCGGCTGCGCAGGCGCTGCCAGCGCATGGCGAGGCACTGGCCGCAGGCGCGGGGCGCCGGGCCCGCGTCGCCACCGGGGTCGCGGGAACCGCCGGGGTCGCCGGAACCGCCGGGGTCGACCGCGTCGCCGCCCCAGGGGCCGAGGAGGACGGCCCGGGAGGTGAGGTGGACGGTGGCGGCGGGGCGGACGGCCGCGTGCGGGTCGGGGTGGCCGAAGCCGAGGGTGTCGGCCGCGCCCAGGGGCACCACCAGGGGCCGGGGCAGCACGCCGCCGTCCCCGGCGCGGGCCGCGAGGTACGCCTCGTGGCGGGCCGTCAGCGCGCGCTGGAGGAGCGCCCGTGCGGCCTCCAGCGGGGCGCCCTCGGGCGCACGGGCGGCGGGCGCCTCGGACGCGGTCGGCGTGGGCGTCATGACTTGTCGCTCCAGCGGAAGGTCTTCAGCGCGACCGCGCCGAGGACGGCGGCGACGGCGGCGAGGACCCCGCACGCCACGGCGATGTCGGAGCCGGAACCGTTGCCGGTGAGGGCGGCGGAGACCCCGTTGTTGAGGTAGTGGAGCGGCAGCGCCTGCGCCAGGTTCTGCATCCAGCCGGGCATCGCGTCCAGCGGGAAGAAGGACCCGGAGAGGAACGCCATCGGGATCATCAGGCAGTTGGCGACGGCGGCGACGGCCTCGGGGGTCTTCGCGTACGAGCCGACGATGACGCCGAGGGCGAGGAAGGCGGTGATGCCGAGGACCAGCACGGGCACGGCGAGCGGCCAGCTCCCGGAGAGGGTGAGGCCGAAGGGCGGCAGCAGGGCGACGCCGACGAAGAGGGCCGTCTGGACCAGGCCGATGGCGACGGCGAGGACGTAACGGGAGCCGAGGACGGCCGGCAGGCGGACGGGGGTCATCCGGATGAGCCGCAGGATGTCGTCCCGGCGCCACTGCATCAGCACGAAGCCGACGCCGAAGACGGCCGCGTTGGCCACGCCCCAGGACAGGACGCCCGGGGCGATGTAGTCGATGTACGGCTGCCCGCTCTGCTCCACGTCCTTGCCGGAGAAGATCAGCCCGAAGACGACGAGGAAGAGGAGGGGGAAGGCGAAGGTGAAGAAGAGGGTGGTCTTGTCGCGGGTGTAGGCCCTGCGGCCCGCCCGGGTCAACGCGGCGTATGCGCTCATGGGGTGGTTCTCCGTTGTCCGTTCCGGTCCGGTCCGGTGCGATGTCCCCGGTCGCGGTCCGGGGTGAGGGCCCGAAAAGGGCCCGGGCGGGGGTTACGAGGGCTGGGTGCCGCTGCCGGTGAGCTGGAGGTAGACGTCCTCCAGGCTCGCGGTGCGGGTCTGCACGCCCTGGAGGCCGGTGATCTCGCCGAGGGCCGCGAGGACCGGGCCCGCGTCCAGGGTCTCCAGGACGACCGTGCCCGCCTCCTCGGTCACGGCCAGCACCCCGGCGATCGCCCGGGCGGCCTCGACGCCGATGCGTCCGGCGGGCACGACCAGCCGGGTGGTGGTGCTGCCGGACGCGACCAGGCGGGCGGGGGTGTCCAGGGCCCGGATGCGGCCGTCGACCACGATGGCGACCCGGTCGCAGAGGGCTTCGGCCTCGTCGAGGTGGTGGGTGGTGTAGACGATGGTGCGGCCCGCGCCCTTGAGTTCGCGCAGGACCTGCCACAGCGCGCGGCGGGCCTGCGGATCGAGGGCGGCGGTCGGCTCGTCCAGGAAGATCAGTTCGGGCTCGTGGACCAGGGCGGAGGCGATGGCGAGCCGCTGGCGCTGACCGCCGGAGAGGTCCTCCACGCGGGTCGCGCCCTGCTCGGTCAGGCCGACCGAGGCGAGGGCGCGGTCGACGGCCTCCCGCCCGGCCCGGTACAGCGCGGCGACGGTCTCCAGGTGCTCGCGGGCGGTGAGCCGGACGAAGAAGGCGGAGGTCTGGGTCTGGACGCCGATCCGCGGCAGCAGCCGTACGTTGCGCGGCCAGGGGCTCTGCCCGAGGACGGCGACGCTCCCTGAGTCGGCCTGCCGCTGCCCCTCCATGATCTCGATGAGGGTGGTCTTGCCCGCGCCGTTGGGCCCGAGCAGGCCGAAGAACTCGCCGCGGGGCACGGTCAGCGAGATGCCGTCCACGGCCTGGACGGACCCGTACCGCTTGTGCACGGAGTCCAGGGCGATGGCGGCGCTCGTCGGCGCGTCCGCGGCGGCCGCGGTGGGGGCGGCGGCCGGGGCCGTGGGGTCCGGGGCGGTGGGGGGCATGGTGCTCTCCTTGTTCATGGGCTAGACGGCCGTCAGCAGATGGTGGACGAGGGCCGCGACGGCGGCGGCGAGGACGCCCAGGACGAGCAGCGTGCCCAGTCCGTAGGCGGTGTAGACGGTGCGGGCGCGGCGGGGGTAGCGGGCGGTGGCCGGATCGCGCCGCAGGGCGAGGCGGAGGTAGTCGCGGCTGGAGGCGGCGAGTTCGGTGGCGCCCGCGAGCTGGGCGGCGATCTTGTAGCCGTCGAGCGGCGGGAGGGGTACCAGCATGGCGAGGGCCTGGACGCTGCCGAGGAGGAGGAGTCCGGCGAGGGCCTCGCGGGTGGCGGTGTCCAGCGGTGCCCACCGCCACAGCGCGAAGAACGGCAGCAGGAACAGCAGGTTCATCACCGCACCGGCGAGGGCGGTGGCGATCCGGTGCCAACGGGTGCGCAGATAGAGGTAGTTGTCCACGGTGCAGTACATGATCACCACGGGGAGCCGCCAGCGCAGGCCGATTTCGGCGACCCGGCCGCCGAAGTGCCGGGCGACCACGCCGTGCGCGAGTTCGTGCAGGGCGGTGCTCAGCCAGAGCAGGGTGGCGGCGGCCGTCAGCAGCACGGGGTTGTGGAACAGCTCCCCCGCGCCGAGGATCAACTCCCCTGCGTTCAGCGCGAGTACGGCCTCCATGGCGAGGACGGCCGCCAGCAGGGGGACCGTCCACAGCGGGCGCAGCAGGAAGCCGGTGGCGCGGTGCAGCCGGGCCGCGGTGGCGTCGGCGTCCGCGACGAGGCGGAGGGTGCCGCGCAGCAGGGTGCGCGGCGGGGCGGGTTCGGGCTCGGGAGCGGGGGCCGGGGCGGGCGCGGGCGACCCGGCGAGCAGGCCCCGGGTGCCGAGCATCCCGAGGAGCTGCCGCCAGTTCTCCTCGGCCAGCCGGCGGCCGTAGCGGCTCGCGTACTCCTCGCCGATCCCGGCCAGGGTGCGGCTGCCGTCCATCCGGGAGATCAGGAAGGACTCCTTCTCGCCCACCTTGAAGGAGTGCCCGCCGGCCGTGTCCTTGATCAGCCGGACGGTCCCGGGGCCGTGCAGCAGGGCGTCGCTGACCAGGACGCCGTCCCGCAGGGCGGGCCGGTGCGCGGCGAACGCCTCCGCGCGGGGGTCCTGTGCGCGGGCCGCCTCCGCGCGAGACGCGTCGGCGCCCGGTCCCGCCGTCACGGGGACTCCCGCAGACAGCGGCCGAGGACATGGGAGAGGTACGCCTCGTCGCGGATGGTCACATGGAGCCGGTTGTTGGTCATATGCATGTACGGGGAGAGGAGCAGCGGGAGGGCGGCGGCCGGGTCGGTGACGCGTTCGTCCCGTTCGCCGTCCCAGGAGCGGAAGACCAGGTCCCCGTCGAGGGCCAGCTTCCGCGCCCGGTCCCGCAGTTCGGCGCAGTGCTCGGCCCAGCCGGCCAGGAAGGCGGGCAGCCGGCCCGGCTCCCCCTGGGCGACGGCGGCCCGGACGGCGGCGAAGCGGGCGGCCAGGCCGGGGGCCATGGCGGCGTAGTTGCGGTCGTACTCGTCGGTGCCGATGAAACCGGTGCCGGGGAAGGCGCGGTGCCAGAACTCGTAGTAGCTGTCCAGGTAGTCGGCAAGTTCGGTGTCCCCGGGCAGGAAGGCCCCGGACATCACCATCATCAGCTGGGCGGAGGTGCCCAGCAGGACGGTGCGCAGATGCAGGTTCTTGGTGCGGAAGGCGTCCACGACCAGCTCGCTGGAGTGGCGGAAGTGCCACTCGGCCAGCTCGATCCCGGCCGGGCCGCCGTACTTGCCGTACTCCGGTTCGTACGGTTCGGCGCTGCGCGAGTTGTTGGGGCGCAGGTTCATCCGGCCCCGGTCGTCGAGGTAGGGGGCGCGTTCGGCGCCGGGGAACTCGATCTCGAAGAGGGTGTTGTAGAAGTCGTTGAGGAACCCGGCGTCCACCTCGTAGAGGGCGGGCCGCTCGGTGAGGAAGCGGTCGATCGCGGCCTCGGTGCGGCGGCGCACCTCGGGTTCGGCGGCGGGTGAGGAGGGGCGGACGCGCAGCCGGACGTGCGGGCCCTCCAGCCAGTAGTTGATGAAGAACCAGTTGGCGAGCAGGCCCTCCGCCGTCAGTTCGTCCACCAGGGGGCGGACGCACTGGAGGAGCAGGGGGCGGGGGTTGGCGGCGTAGAAGACATGGGTGGCCTGCCAGGCGCCGGTACGGGCGGGGGCCGGGCCGGGCGCGGTGGTGGGGGCGGTCATCGGACGCCCTCCTCTCGGGTCTCGGCTCGGATCTCGGCTCGGGTCTCGGCTCGGGTCTCGACGGCGATCTCGGCGACATGCCGGCCGCGGCCGGAAGTGACATGCAGCTCGTCCTCGTCGGGCAGTGCCTCCCGCAGCACCACCCGGGCCGCCGGGCTTCTGACCAGGGCTTCGAACGCGGCCAGCGACAGCGGGCTGTCGAAGTCCAGGTACTGCGGCTTGGCCCCGGTCGCGCCCCGCGCGCCGCTGTCCGAGACGGTGGCGAACACCCGGTCGGGCAGGCCGTGGGCGCGGCGGAAGCGGTGCCAGCCGAGGAACCAGTCCGCGTCGGACCCACCGGGCCCGCCCGACCCGCCCGGTGTCCGGAGCGGCAGCGCGCTCGCGGGCGCGCTCCAGCTGCGGCGGCTCAGCACCAGGCTCCCGTGACGCACCCGGGGGCGGGAGGTCACCCCGTCCACCGGTTCGCCCTCCGGGACACCGCCCCACACGTTCAGCGGGGCCATCGAGGTGGGCGAGAGGAGCAGCAGGGTGCGGGGCAGTTCGGGCAGGGCCAGGGGGACGAGGTAGCCGAGGTAGACGGGCACGACCTCGCGGCCGAGCCGGGCCGAGCGCAGCACCAGCCGGTCGGCCTCCTCGTCGTGCTCGATGAACAGATCGTCCAGGCCGATGCGGAACTCCGGCTCCAGGGTGCCCTGTTCACCGGGGCAGACGATCTCGTACGGGGTGAGCCGGCCGTGCAGGTTGAGGTTGCTGGTCACCGGCCCGCCGGTGACCTCCGCGAGGACCGCGCCCGGCGGGCACACAGCCCCCGAGGCGGCGAGCAGGTCCTCGGCGAGGCCGTCGAAGCAGTGGGTGAACCGGCTGAACGGGAAGGACAGCCCGCCGTAGGACCGGTTGAGGACGAGGAGCGGGTCCCCGGGGCGGTCGGCGAGCTGGAGGTGGTGGCTCATCGGCGCGAAGTGCGGTGCGATGCCGTCCAGTTCGGCCGCGACAGCGTCCAGGGCGGCGGTGTCCAGGGGGACTTCGGCGGTGCCGGGCGGGGCCGCGTCCCACAGGGCCCGCATCCGGTCCACGAAGGCGAGACGGGCGGTGTCCAGGGCCTTGAGTTCGGGCTGTCCGAGCCAGTTCTCCTCGGGGACGTAGCGCCCGCCCTGGTCGAAGGAGGTGCGCCGGGCCGTGAACGACATGTACTGCTCGAAGAAGTCCTCGTGGAAGTCGTGCACCAGCTTGAGCAGGTCCTCGCAGCGGCCGCCGCGCCCGTACCGGGCGAGGAAGAAGCCCTTGAGGATCAGCCGCTGGGGCAGGGTGAGGTCGAAGGCGGGCAGGACGCGCTCCACGGCGGCCAGCGGCCCGGCGGCGAGCCGGGCCCAGGTGCCGGCGTCCAGGGGCCCGGTGCGGCCGGCCGCCGCGTCCTCGTAGAGCACGGTCTGCGGGACTCGGGCCTGCGGGACGCCCAACTCCCGCTGGATGTCCCCTAGTTCATCACGGAGCGCGCCGAGGATCGCGGGCCGGTCCGCAGGGGCGGCGCGGGCGAAGCGGTCGACATGGGCGACCGGGCCGTCCAGCCGGGCGGCGAGCGCGTCGGCCCAGGGCCGAGCGACGGAGCGCAGGGACGCCCGGAAGGCGCGCAGCGGGTCCGTGTCGTGGACCTCGGTGCGCAGACAGGGCACCTGGATCATGCCGACGTCCAGCAGGGCCTCCAGATAGCGGTCCACCTCCTCGGCGTCCGCGCCGTGCTCGGCCGCCAGCCAGGCGGCCAGCTCGCCGTGGCGCAGGGTGCCCCGCTCCTCGAACAGGCCGAGCAGCCGCTCCAGGGCGCCGCTGCGCCGCAGGAAGAACAGCCGGTCCTTGACGGCGTCGAAGGTGACGGCGGTGTCCTCGTCCCCCGCGGTGACCCAGCGCCGGACGTAGCGGACCCGGTCGTCGTCGCGGCCCCAGCCGGAGGCGAGGGAGACGGGCAGGTCGGCGCGGCGGACGGGGTCGGCGAGGACGGCGTCGGCGAGGCGGCCGAGGGCGGCGACGTTGAGCCGGGCGTGGCCGGTCCACTCCTCGTCGACGCGCAGCGCCAGGCCGTCGGTGGTCGCGCGGTCGGGGGTGGTCGCGCGGTCGGGCTCGTCAAGGGCCCCGTCGCCGATCGTGCCCAGGGCCACGCCCGTGAACGTGGAGAACGGGCTGGTCTTGCACACCGTCCGGTACAGATACGACAGCAGCGAACGCTCGATCTTGCGCCGCTTCTTGTCCGGGACGGCCCCGGGCGCGGCCGCCGTCGCGCGCACATGGGCGCCGAGCTGGGCGTCCAGCGCGGGCGAGGCGAGCAGCAGCCCCTTGCGCAGCCGCTCCTCCCCGGCCAGCCGGCAGAGCGCGGCCCGGCTGCGGCCGGTCTCCTCCGCGAGCAGGGCGACCCCCTCCTCACGCCGCCGCTCCAGCACCCGGCGGTCCTCCAGCCAGCCGGCGAGGGCCCGGCCGGCCGCCGCGTCCAGGTCCGTGACCAGGGCGAGTGCGCCGTCCGCGTCCCCGGGCAGCCGCCCGTTGAACACCTCCCGGCGCAGCGCGAGGAGCCGGCGGCGGGCGCGGTCGTCCTCGGTCCGGCCGATCAGCGGGTGCAGCAGGTCGCCCACGGCCTCGCCCGCCGCGCGCAGCCGCCCGGCCGCCGTGGCCACCTCGTCGGCCCAGCGGCGGCTCGCGGGGCAGCGCAGCTCCCGGACGCTCTCCACGGGCAGTCCGGCCACCCGGAGCACAAACGGTGTCCCTGCCCCTGCCCCTGCCGCTGCCTCTGTCGGTGTCGTTGTCGGTGTCGGTGTCATCGTGGCTCTCCCCCTCCTCCCGGGTCCCATCGGTCAGGCGATCTCGTAGCGGAAGTCGGCGGGGCCGGGCCGTTCATGGCCGATCAGCATGATCAGCAGCGGGGCCTCCCCCGTCGCGTCCAGGCCGAGTTCCTCGATGTACGAGACGTTGTCGAAGCCCAGCGCCACCCCGCAGCCCAGCTCCAGAGCGGCGGATGCGGTGTAGACGGCCTGGGACACGGCGCCGACGGTGGCGTTGACCAGGCGGTAGCCCCGGTCGCCGACCGCGTCCAGGACGGCGCGGGTGCGGACGGTGGGCACCAGGACGGCCCCGGCCTGCTCCAGGTTGTAGTTGGAGAGGAAGTAGTTCTTCTGGAGGAAGGCGCCGGGGCGTTCCTCCTTGAGCAGCACCAGCCCGCGCGCGTCGGGGTCGTACTCGTAGGAGCCGGGGGCCAGGCCCTCGACGTGGTTGACGAAGGCGTACAGCTTGGCGAGCGGAACGCCGTCCTCCCCGGTGGTGCCGGTGTCCCCGCCGAGCCGGGCGCCGGCCGTCGCGGCGGCCAGGCAGGCGGCCAACTGGTCTGCTGTGACGGGTCGTTGGGCGTCGAAGCGGCCGAAGCTGCTGCGCCGGTGGCGCAGCGCGGTGCGCACATCGGTGTCCAGGGGGCGGGCCGGGGGCAGCGGGACGACGGGCCGGTCCGCGCGGGCGGGCGGCGCGGCGGCGGGGACGAGCGCTCCGGGCGCGGGCCGGGCGGCGGCGTCCTCGGCGGTGGCGGTCTGCATCGCGCGCACGGCGTCGAAGGCGAGGACCGTACGGGACCGTTCGACGTCCCGGTGCCGCACGGCGGCCGGGGCGGGCCGGGAGCGGGCGGGCGGGCCCGCCCAGCGCAGCGGGACCACCGCGAAGATCCCCTCCTCCTCGGTCCGCACACCGAGCAGCCGGGCGAGGCGCTCCTCGTCGAACCACATGACGGGCTCGACGGCCAAGCCCCGGGCGCGCGCCCACATCCGCCAGGTCCCGACGACGGTGCCGATGTCCATGCTCACGGCGTGGAAGGAGAAGCTGTTGTACTTGAACGCGTTCTGCCAGTACTTGATGCCGAGGACCAGATACTGGTCGGTGTCCGCGCCCGGCGCCCCCGCCCCCAGCGCCTCGCGGACCTCGCCGGTCACGTCCCCCGTCAGCAGGCGCTGCATCGCGTGGTGGCGGGTCGCGTAGTAGTGCACCCCGGGCGGGACGGGACCGCTCGGCCCGGAGACCCAGTAGACGCTCACGGGGTAGAGGCCGCCGCCGGAGGCGGTGCCCCGGGACCAGTTGGCGAGCGGGTAGAAGGGCAGGGCGCTGAGGTCGGTGTTGGCCTGGACGCCGAGCCGGCGGCCGGTCAGCCCGTAGGAGTCGCGCAGCATCCCGGAGAGCGCGGCGAGGTCGAAGGGTTCGCCGCCGCCCGACGCGTCGGGGTCCGGGCCGTCGGCTGCGAGGCCGCGGTCCAGGGTGGCGTCGGCCGGGTAGCCGGCCGGGGGCAGCGGGAGGGCGTCCGTGCCCGGGTAGAACTTGGTCTTGCGGGGGCTGTCGGACCAGTTCGGGACGAAGTCGGCCGGGGGCATCGGGACCCGGCCGCGCCGCATGATGGCGGCGGCGTAGTCATGGGCGTACCCCATGGGAACTCCTCGGTGGCGGTCTCGGGCGGGGCGTCGGGGGCGGGCGTCGGGAACAGGGGAAGGGTGCCGGGTCAGGGGAAGGGGTGGGGCGCGGGGTTGAAGTCGGCGGGCTCCAGGTCCCGTTCGCGCAGGCCCGCCTCGCGCAGCGCGGTCCGCAGCCGGGGCATACCGAGCGCGCGCTGCCGCGTCCAGCCGAAGTCGATGGGCAGCAGTCCGGGTACCAGGACGCTCACCGTGTGCAGCCCCAGCCGCCGCTGCTCCGGCATGGTCTGGTCGACCACGACCACGTCGAACCCGGCGTCCGCCACGGCCCCGACGCAGGCGCCCAGGTCGTCCCGGAGGTCGTCGGAGACGGGCAGGACGGGATGGCCCGGGCGGGGGGCGTAGCGGTCGGCGAGGGAGTGCTTCGGGGGGCGGGGCGCGCCCGGTTCGCCGATCAGGAAGTGGGCGTGGTCGCCCATCTCCGGGATGCCGTACGCCAGCGGGTGGTCGTGCAGCGCGGCCACCTTGCCGAAGTCGTACGCCATGGCCCGCAGCCGTTCCTCGTCGCGCTCGGTGCGGCCCTGGAGGTTGACGGCGTCGGTGGCGATCTCGCAGAGGGCGCCCGCGAGGGCCGCCTCCGGGTCGAGGCCGGCGCCGGCGCCGAAGCACATCCGGCCGAGGCCGCCGTCGGGCCGGACGGCGACGCCGGTGACCACGGGCACGGGGAAGGTGATCCGGGTGTCGAAGAACCGGGCCTCGTAGCCGTACATCTCCAGCCGGTCCACCATCTGGCGGGTCGCGCGGCGGGTGCTGGTGCGCGGGTCGATCTCGGGCAGGGGCTGCCGCCCGTACCAGGCGAGCAGGAAGGCGTCCCGCTCGACGACCTCCATCAGGCCGAAGTACGCGGCCTCGGCGAGACTGCCGCCGGAGGCGCAGCCGTTGGAGGACTCCTGGACGAAGCGGTTCTCCAGGCCGGGCGCGTGGTAGTACGTCAGCACCTCGGGGACGAGGACGGGCGCGCGGTCGCGCAGGGACCAGCCCCACACCCAGGGGATCTCCCGGTCCGGGGTGAACGGGGTGACCCGGGGGTTGGCCCGGTGGAACTCGGGTGAGTACAGCCCGCACACGCGGGGGTCGAGGGCGCGTTCGCCGCGGGCGGTCAGCCCGTCCAGACTGCCGACCACCCCGGCCCGCTTGGCGCGGGCGCGCATCCCCGCGTACCGCTCCAGTCCCTCCAGCACACCGATCCGCACACTCTGCGCGAAGGTGTCGGCATGGCCGCCCCAGAAGGTCTCGCGCAGGTACGCGCCGGAGCGCAGGGAGAAGCAGCCGATGGTGGCGGAGGTGGAGAGGGAGGTGACGTCCTGGACGACGGAGGGGCCCAGGGAGCCGCAGACGGGGTTGGCGTAGGGCTCCACGGGCAGCTCGTAGTCGGCCAGGTCCCGCACCCGGAAGCTGCCGGGCCGGTGCTTGGGCGCGGGCCGCAGATCGAGGACGGCGGACGCGGCGGTGTCCTCGGCGGTCTCGCCGCAGCGGGGGCACTCGGGGTCGGGGACGAGGGGGTAGTGGCGCACCTGGAGGGTGGCGAGGTCCACCAGGTGCACCACGGGGAAGCCCCCCTCGGCGGGCCCCCGGCCACCGAGCCGCGCGGCGATCAGCCCGGCGAGGGCGTCCGCGGCGAACGGGGTGACATACGGGGACTCCCCGGCGGCCCGGGTGCCCGAACCGAGCTCCAGCGCCTCCCGCAACGGGACGGACCGCACGGCCTGCCAGCGCCGCTCCAGGCAGGCGGGGCACGGCTGTTCGCCGCCGCCCCCGGCCCCGGGGAAGGGGCCGACGACGGCTTGCCGGCCGTAGAAGCGGACGGGGACGGGGGGTGTGCCGGGCCGGGGCCGGGCGGGCCCGGGCTCACCCGGGGCGGGCCGGTTGTCCCCGGCGGGGGCGACCGCGCCGGGGCCGGGCCCGGCGGGGCGGGCCGGTGCGGTCACGCCCGGGGCGGGGCCGAGCCCGGCCGGCCCGGCCTGTGCGGTCACGCCCGGGGCAGGCGCGACCGCCGCGCCGAAGGCGACGGGACCGCGCTCGTTCCCGGCGGCAGCCGTGCCGGGCCCGGGTCCGGCGGCGGCCGGGGCAGGCCCGGTGGAGCCGTGCTCGTCGTCGGAGACGGACGGAACAACGGACGGAACAGGCGCGTGCCCGGCGGGGCCGGCTGCGCCCGGCGCGGCAGCCGGGCCCCGTCCGGGGCCGTGCCCGGCGGGGTCGCCCGGAGCGGAGGGCACCGCCCCGCCCATGGCGAAGGCGTCGCGTACCCCCAGCGGGGCCACGTCCAGGGCCGCGGGGACGTCGTGCGCGGCGAGGGCGGACCCGAGGCGGGCGGCCAGGTCGCCGGCCGAGCGCGCCCACGCGCCCGCGGCGGGGGCGGTGTCAGCGACGGACATCGGCGCCGCCCTCCGCATCGCCCCCGGCGCCCGCGCCGGGACCGGCCGCTCCGCCGGTCCCGGCCACGCCCCTGGTGACCAGGATCCGCGCCGTGCTGACCCCGCAGGCCGCCAGGTCCGCCGGGGTCGTCGGGACGTGGAGCACGTCCCGGCCCGCCGCCCGCAGCCGGTCCAGCACCGCGTCGAAGGTGGTCGCCTCCGTGCGCACCGGGCACGCCGTCTCCTCCGTGACGGCGACGGTCCCCGCGGCCAGGTCCGGGACCACGGGCAGGCCCGGGTCCATCGCGTACGACGGTTCCTCCGCCGCGAGTTGCGCCTGCCCGAGCAGGTCCCGCAGCGCGTCGCAGGCCGCGTCCCGGCGGGTCAGGCCCGCGCCGAGGGCCCAGCGGCCCGCGCCACCCGACTCCCGGGCCAGCACCGCGTACACGCCGGACCGCTCGTCCTCGCCCAGGTCCAGCAGCTCGGCCGAAGTCTCCAGATTGGCGGCCGACTTGGTCAGGAACACCAGCTCCGGATCGCCGTCCGGGCCGCCCACCGGCCGGACCCGGGTCGCGCCCCGCACCGCGCGCAGCAGGGCGTCGTGCGCCAGGGCGGAGAGCAGCCCCCGACCCGCCGCCTCCTGCGGATCGGCGCCCACGCCGCTGCCCGCCCCGGTCGCCAGGTGCAGCCGGTCCCGGTTGACCGCGCCGAGGGTGCGGACGGCGGCCGCCGGCACGGCCACCTGCTCCTTGGTGAGCAGGGAGGTCGCGCTCGCCCAGGCGGTGACGGCGTCCGCCGCCGTACCCGTCCCCCCGCCCGTGGTCAGCGCGTCGGGCGCCAGGCGGACGCCCGGCATCGCCCCTGCCCCGCCCCGGACACCGGCGGGGACGAGGGGGACGACGTGCTCGACGTACGCCTCCGCCGCCGCGTACAGCGCCCGCGTCCGCGCGCCCGCGAGATGGTGCACGTCGAAGGCGGCGATCGTCCGGCGCGGGCCGTGGCCGAGGGCCACCTCCACCCGGCTGACCTTCAGCGGCGTCTGGGTCAGCTCCTCGTCCCGGTACCGGGTGAAGACGCCGGTGTACGGGCGGACGAGGGCCGAGCTGACCCGGTTGAGGTCGTCGACCAGGGCCTCCGCCTCCCGGGCACTCTCCACGGTCGGCGTCGCGGGCAGTGTGAGCGCGGCGGGCGGCGCCTGCCGGGAGTCGTCGGCGGCGGTGTGCGCGGCGCAGCGGCGGCAGCGCGGGTGCGGCCGGACGGGTTCGGCGACGACGTCCAGCGAGGCGAGGTCCTGGAGGAGGACCTGCCCGTCGGTCTCGGCGGGCAGCGCGCCCGTCGCCAGGCGGAAGACCTCGTAGCCGAGCAGGTTCCCGGACATCGCGGCGACCGGACCGGTCAGCGGGCCGGCTCCGGTCCCGCCGGGTACGGCCCCCGCCGCGACCTCGCTCCACAGCCCGGCGGCGGCCGCCGCGTCCGTGTTCCCGCCGAGCCGCAGCAGGGCGCAGGACCAGCAGCCGGTGGAACCGGCGGTGGCCAGCGGGCCGATGACGGACCGTTCGCCGAAGGTCCACGCGGGGATCAGGGTCCGCCCCTCCGGGACGCCCTCGGTCAGCAGCCGGTGCGTGTGCGCGGCGGCGCCGTCCCCGGTGAGGACCACCACGTCGTACGCGGCGAGCGCGTCCCAGCCGGCGTCGGCGGTGACGCGGTCGACGCGCACCGGGCAGCCGTCCCCGGTCGCCTCGGCGGCCTCCGCGCGCACCTCGTCGAAGTCGGCGGCGACGGCGACCCGGGCGCAGCCGTTGCGCACCAGGGCGAGCGCGCACCAGCGGGCGGTCTCGTCGTCGCCGAGGACCGCGACCGCGGTGGCGCGGAAGCGGGCGAACCGCTCGGGCGCGCCCTCGGCGTAGTGGTCGACATAGGCGAGCTGGGCGGCGTGTCTGCGGTGGACGGCCGCCTCCTCGCCGGTGGCCGGCGCGGCGGTGGCGTCGGCCTCGGGCACGTCCCGGGCGAAGGAGCGGGCGTAGAGGGTGCGCACGAGTTCGGCGGCCATGGCCCGCTGGGCGGGGCCGAGGCCCGCGCACAGCTCGGCGAGGGTGTGCCGCCCCGTCAGGTGCGGGACGAGGAGGGCGGCGAAGCGGTAGGCGGTGCGGCCGGTGAGGTGGAAGCCGCCGTCGGCGTTGTGGAAGAGGACCCCGCCGGGGGTCTCGGTGAACAGCACGTCCCGCCGGATCCGGGGCCGGGTCCCGGCGAGCGCCTCGAACGACCCGTCGGCCGCCCGGGCGTCCGGAACCGCGCCCGCACCCGCAGCGCCCGCGCCCGCGTCGGAAACCCCGCCCGCGTCCGATCCGGCGCCCGCGCCCGTATCCGGAACCCCGCCCGTGCCGGTGCCGTCGCCCGCCGCGGTGGGGGCGTCGTGGGCCGTTGCAGCCGTGTCGGCCATGTCGTCACACCTTCTCTGTCGGTCGGGTACGTGCGGCGATGCGTCGCGCGTATCTGCGCAGCAGGTCGTGCATCCGGTACGGGCCGGGCGGGCCCTCCTCCAGGAAGCCGGAGTCCGCCAGCCGTTCGAGGACCTCCTCGGCCTCCGCGCGGTCCGTGCCCAGCACCGGGGCGCCGTCCTCGGCGCGGAACCCGGCCTCGGGGAGCGCACCCGCCCGGACGAAGGCGTCGGCGAGCCGGGGGTCGAGCCGGTCCAGGGCGCTGCCGAAGGCCCCGTCCACGGACAGCCCCGGGGAGTCCATGAGCGAGAGCCGGCCCAGCGGGTCCTCCGCGAGCCAGTCGGCGCAGTCGGCGAGCCGCAGCTCGGGCCGGGTCAGCAGCCGCGCGGCGGCGATCCGCAGCGCCAGCGGGAAGTGGCCGCACAGCTCCGCGAGCCGCTCCGCCGCCTCCGGTTCGCGCTCGACGCGTTCGGTGCCGAGCGAGGAGAGCAGCAGCCGGTGGGACTCCTCCGGGCCGAGGACCGACAGCCGGTGCACCCAGCCGCCGTGCGTGGCGATCAGCCCGGCGAGGCCCATCCGGCTGGTGACGATCACGGCCCCGCCCGGCCCGACGGGCAGCAGCGGGCGCACCTGGTCCGCGTCCACCACGTCGTCGAGGACCAGCAGCGACCGCTCACCCGGCGCCCGGTCCCGCAGGGCCGCCGCCACCTCGGCGGCAAGGTCCTCCCCGGCCAGCGGCACACCGTCCGCGCCGGTCGCGCGCACCAGGAAACGGCCGGCCGGGAAGCTGTCCCGGACCAGATGGGCCGCCTGGTGGGCGAGGGCGGACTTGCCGATGCCGGGCGCGCCGGACACCAGGACGGTCACCGTCTCGTCGCGCACCTCGGTGAGCCGGGCCGTCATCGCGGACAGCTCGGCCGCCCGGCCGGTGAAGGAGGGCACCACCGGCACGGCGGTCACCGGGGACGGCGTCCGGGGCGCGGCGGGAGCGGGGAGGCGGGCGTCGGCCCGGACCGGCGGGGTGCGGTCGCCGGCGGCCGGTCCGAGGTCGTCGCCCCGCAGGATGGCCAGTTCCAGGCGGCGCAGCGCCGGGGAGGGGTCCACGCCCAGCTCGTCGAGCAGGTACGCCTTGACCCGCCGGTACTCGGCGAGCGCCTCCGCCTGCCGGCCGGTCCGGTACAGGGCCTCGATCAGCTGCTCGTGGAACCGCTCGTAGCCGGGGTGCGCCCGGGTGACGCTCCACAGTTCGACGAGCGCCTCCCCGCAGCGCCCCAGGGAGAGTTCGAGGTCGCAGACGCGCTCCACCGTGCGCAGCCGCTCCTCGGCGAGGCGGGGGACGGCGTCGCGGTGGAGGACGTCGGAGCGGACGTTGGCGAGGGGCGGGCCCTGCCACAGGGAGAGGGCGTCCTTGAGGAGCCGCAGCTCCGCCTCCGGTTCACGGGTGGCTCCGGCCGCCTGCCGGACCTGTTCCCTGAAGCCGATCAGGTCGAGGGTGCGCGGCCCGGCGGTGATCCGGTAGCCGCCGGGCACCGCCTCGATGGGGACCTCGGTGACGGCGTGCTTGGCGAAGAGCCGGCGCAGGCGCAGGACGCAGGTCTGCAACGCGGCCTTGGCGGTGGCGGGTTGCTCCTCGCCCCAGATGGCCTGCTGGAGGTAGTCGGCGGACACCACCCCGTTGGCGTGGAGGAGCAGCGCGGCCAGCAGATTGGTGGGCTTGGACGGCTGGAGGACGACGGTGTCGGGACCGTCCGCGATGCTCAGCGGCCCGAGAAGCTGAAACCGCACGACGCGGCCTAGTCCCAGCCGTTGACCAGCTTGCACACCGGCAGATCGCCGGCGGGGGCGGGCAGATGGGCGGCGACGGCCTCCCAGCGGGCGCAGAGCTCGTCGGTGATCTGCTGCGGGACACCGTGCGGCGGGACGTGGGGCAGCTGGGGCAGTTGCGGCAGGTGGGAGAAGGCGGTGGTGGCGGTGGCGGTGCGCGGGGCGGCGGCGGGGTCGGCCGAGGCGGTGCCGGCCGACAGGGAGAGGGCGGCGAGCGACAGCGTCAGCGCGGCGGTGGCGCGGACCCAGCGGGCGGACTGCTTGGAACAGGAAGGGCCGTTCATCGTTCCCCCTGGTCGTCTGGGTGGACTTGCTCCACGTGGCTCGACGTGGTTCGACGTGGTTCCGGCCGGGCGGACCGGCCGACTGGCCGGATCGAACCGGCCGCTTCGACGATGCCAGGGGACGGCGGGGGAAGGGCCGCCCGGCGGTGTCAGCATCCTGAACCGCCGTGTCAGCTTGGTGACAACGCGCCTCTGGTCCGGACCTGGGGAACGGCGGGTCACGCCGCAGGTCCGGACCTGCGGCGCCGGGGCCGTTCCGGGCCCGGACGTGGCGGGACCCGGGAGTCGTATCCAGCGCCCGGGCCCCTGGGGATGCCACCCCATTGCGCACGCCGGCGGCGTTGAAGAGAACGGATCAGGCGTCAGGCCGTCGTGTTCTGCCTTTGAACTACCGCACCGCGCAGAGGTGCAGGCGAGAATCGAACTCGCATCCGACGGCGTTCGTCCGTCCCCGGTCGATCCGGCGATCGGTGGCGATGCTGAAGCTTGAGCGAGAGTCTGAACGTGATCACGGCTGCCTCTGCCGGTTGGGCCACCCCGGCCCATGTGCCGGGGGAAGGACTCGAACCTTCACTGTCACCGTGGTGGTCAGGCTGAATCTCAGTTTCAGCTTGCGCCCATCGCACGGGCCGGTCCTCAATTCCGGCCCGCGCCTGTTGCGCACCCCCGCGCTCGCACGCGGGGGCATTCGTGGGGCGTCCCCGGAGGGACGCCGGTGCCGCGCGGCCTCGTACCGCGCGGCCTCAGCCGAAGAGGTAGCCGAACAGGCCCGGGTGTCCCGCGATTTCCCGCCCGCCCCCGACCCGGTCGACCGCGCACCGCCCCGCACGCACGGAAGCCGGGCCCGGAACTCCGGACCCGGCTCCCTCGCCGGCTGCTAGCTGTTGGGGCGCTTGCCGTGGTTCGCGCGCCTCTTCTTGCGCGCCCGGCGCTTGTTGCCTCGCTTCGACATGAGCGTCCTCCCTCGTGGATCGGGGCCCTCGCGGATCGGGGCCCTCGCGGATCGGGGCCCTCGTGGATCGGGGCGTTTCGGACACCGCCAGTCTAGGAGCGCGGGCCGGACGGCGCAGCGGGAGCGGACCGGCGCGGGCGGGGCCCGGCCGCGGGCGCTCAGGCCGAACTGCGCCTGCGCGACGCCGTCTTCTTCGCGGTGGACTTGGCCGCGGTCTTCTTCGCCGTGGACTTGGCGGCCGTCTTCTTCTCGGCGGTCTTCTTCGCGGTGGACTTGGCCGCCGTCTTCTTCGCCGCGGTCTTCTTCGCCGTCTTCGCCGTGGACTTCTTGCCGCTCGCCGTCTTCGGCTCGGCGCGCCCCTTGATCGAGTGGACCTCCGCGACGTCCCCGTCCTCCCCGCGGGCCTCCTTCGCCGCCCGGACACTGCCCTCCAGGGCGGCCATCAGGTCGATGACCTTTCCGCCGCCCCGGTCCTCGGGGGACTCCTGCTCGGGGGCCGTCACCCCGCCCTCGACCTTCTTGGCGATCATCTCCTCGACCGCCTCGCGGTAGTCGTCGTGGAGGGAGCCGATGTCCACC
Organism: Streptomyces sp. NPDC005805; assembly: GCF_040630445.1. Classification (NCBI taxonomy): domain Bacteria; kingdom Bacillati; phylum Actinomycetota; class Actinomycetes; order Kitasatosporales; family Streptomycetaceae; genus Streptomyces; species Streptomyces sp. NPDC005805. The sequence goes on along the minus strand of NZ_JBEXXN010000017.1, from coordinate 38,619 downwards.
TCCCCCAGGGTGTCCATCAGGGCGTCCGCCAGGTCGAGTTCGGCGTCCCGGACGGTGACGTCGGCCTGCGGGGCGACCCCCTCGGGCGCCCGGATCTCGTCCGGCCAGAGGAGCCCGTGCATGGCGATCACGTCGTCGACGACCCGCAGCATGCCCAGGCGCTCCCGGCCGCGCAGGGCGAACTTGGCGATGGCGACCTTGTTGCTCCGCTTCAGGGCCTCGCGCAGCAGGGTGTAGGGCTTGGCGGCGGGGACCCCGTTGGCCGAGAGGTAGTAGGCGGCGTCCATCTGGAGGGGGTCGATCTGGTCCGCGGGCACGAAGGCGACGATCTCGATCGTCTTGGCGGTGGGCAGCGGCAGGGCCGCCAGGTCCTCGTCGGTGATCGGGATCATCGAGCCGTCCGCGTCCTCGTACGCCTTGCCGATCTCGGCGGAGGACACCTCCTTCTCCTCCAGCTCGCACACCTTGCGGTAGCGGATCCGGCCGCCGTCGGAGGCATGGATCTGACGGAAGGAGACCGAGTGGCTCTCGGTCGCGTTCACGAGCTTGATCGGGATGCTGACCAGCCCGAAGGAGATCGCACCGTTCCATATCGATCGCACGCTTCATCCCTTCCGTCCAGGAATCATGGGATTCTCATCGTATGACGCCGATCACAGAGGTGGCGGGGCGGCGGCTGGCGCTCACCAACCTGGAGAAGGTCATCCACCCGGCGACGGGCACGACCAAGGGCGAGATCGTGCACTACTACGCCGTCGTCGCGGACGCCCTGCTCCCCCATCTGCGTGACCGGCCGGTTTCCTTCCTGCGCTATCCGGACGGGCCCGACGGCCAGCTCTTCGTCACCAAGAACCCGCCGCCCGGCACACCCGACTGGGTGCGCACCACCCCCGTGCCGCACTCCGACGACCCCGGCGCCGAGCAGGTGGTCCTCGACGACCTGGCCTCGCTCGTCTGGGCGGGCAACCTGGTCGCCGAGTTCCACACGCCCCAGTGGCGGGCCGGGGAGCCGGGCATCGCCGACCGGATGGTGTTCGACCTGGACCCGGGGCCGCCCGCCGGCGTCCCGGAGTGCTGCGAGGTCGCCCTGTGGCTGCGCGAGCGTCTCGCGGCGGACGGGCTGGCGGCGTACGCCAAGACCTCCGGCTCCAAGGGCCTGCATCTGCTGGTCCCGCTGGCACCGACCCCGTCCAAGGAGGTGTCGGCGTACGCGAAGGGGCTGGCGGTGGAGGGCGAGGCGGCGCTGCCGGGGCTGATGCTGCACCGGATGACCCGCGCGCTGCGGCCGGGCAAGGTGTTCGTGGACCACAGCCAGAACGCGGCGGCGAAGACGACGGCGACCCCGTACACCCTGCGCGCCCGCCGGGAGCCGACCGTGTCGGCGCCGGTGACCTGGGAGGAGGTCGAGGAGCGGCGGGACCTGGTGTTCCGGCTGGGGGACATCCCGGCGCGCCTGGAGCGGCACGGGGAGCTGATGGCCCCGCTGTGCGACCCGGAGCAGCGCGGGCGGCTGCCGTGAGCCTGCCGGAGCGGCCGCTGCGGGTGGCGGCGGCGAAGACGGTGACGGAGCTGCCGCGCGGGGCGGGGCTGGCGTACGAGCCGAAGTTCGACGGGCACCGGATGGTGGTGTTCGTGACCGGCGGGCGGGTGGTGCTCCAGGCACGGTCGGGACGGACGGTGACGGCAGCGTTCCCGGATCTCGCCGAGGCGGCGCGGCGGCTGCCGCAGGGCACGGTCCTGGACGGCGAGGTGGTGGTGTGGCGGGACGGGCGCACCGACTTCGCGGCGGTGCAGCGCCGGGCGGCGGCGACTCCGGGCCGGGCCCCGGCGCTGGCCCGGGCGCTGCCCGCCTCGTACGCGGCGTTCGACCTGCTCGCGGAGGACGGCGAGGATCTGCGCCCGCTGGCGTACGCGCGGCGGCGGGAGCGGCTGGTGGCGCTGGTGGCGCCACTGGGCCCGCCGATCCAGCCGGTCCCGGTGACCCTGGACGCGGCGGAGGCGGCGGAATGGTTCGAGGCGCTGCCCGCGATCGGCGTCGAGGGGCTGGTGATCAAGCGGACGGACCAGCCCTACCGGGGTGGCGCCCGCGCCTGGCGCAAGCTGCGGCACACCAGCGGCCGGGACGCGGCGGTGGTGGGGTTCAGCGGCCCGGCGGCGCGGCCCGTCTCGCTGGTGCTGGTACTGCCGGACGACGACGTACCGGTGGTGTCGAGTCCGCTCTCGCCCGCCCTGCAGGCGCAGGCGGCCGTGGCGGTCGCGGGCCGGGAGGCGGCCGGCGGCGGCACGGCCCCGGCGGTGGGGCTGGGCGAGGTGGCCTACCGGAGCCTGCGGCCGGGGCTGGTCGCGGAGGTGGACACGGTGACGACGCGGCACACGGTGGCCACGGTGCGGCGGCTGCGCCTGCCGGAGGAACTGGACCCGCCGCTGAACCCCTCACATTAATCAAGTTTGACTAGATGTCGGAGCGGGCAGTACAGTCCACGTCATTCAACTGATCAAACTTGCTTAGCCCGTCAAGGCCCTCCAACCGCCAGGAGACCGCATGACCCTGCCGCCCGACACCGGCTACACCCCCACCGCCGAGGGACCTGGCGTCCGTCGAGGAGTGGTTCGCCGCCTACGACGCCGCGAGCGGAGCCCGGGATGTGCGGCGGATGGCCGATATGGCCGTCTTCCCGCTCAACCTGGTCAGCGACGACTCGGCCGGCGAGGCCGCCACCGCCCAGTGGGACCGCGAGCAGTTCACGGCGATCATGACCGGGGTGATGGGCGACGGGACCGAGGACATCACCTTCACCTCCACACGGACCCCGGTCTTCCTCTCCCCCGCCATGGCCGTGGTCTTCACCGACTCGGTGATGACGGCGGACGGCACCGAGCAGCGCCTCCGGTACGCGGACATCCTGGTGCGGCGCGGCGGGTCCTGGGCGTTCCAGACGATGATCCAGGGCGGCTGGGGCGACAACCTCCGCTGAGCCCGGCCGCACGCTCCACCGAGCCCGAGCCCGAGTCCGAGCCCGATCCTGCCGCGCCCCGCGCACGGGAGGGTCCCGGCCGCGCACGGGGGGCGCGTTTCCGGCCGCCCGCGCCGGGGGCGCCTTCCCGGCCGCCCGGAGGGGGCGCGCCCCCCGGCGGCCGCCCCCGATTCCCCCGTGAGCGGGACCCGGAACCACACTGATCCGGCCTTTGTGCGGGCGGCACGCGGTGACACCGGCGATGCCCGGAAGATCCCGTTACGACACGACCCGTCCCTGCCGTCGTCCGCGCTTCGCGCCCGATCTCCCCGCACTGCCGTCACCCCGCCCGCCCCAGGAGCGGCAGCGGCACCCCGGGACGGTGGCCGGGCGGCCACCGGGACGGCGGGATACCGGCCGCCCGGTCGGTGTGGTGGGGCACACTCTCCCCAGGCACAAGGACGCCGCAAGAGTTCTTGGGATGGGGGCATTTGGTGTTCGCGGGGATCGACGAGGTCGACTGGGCGGCTCTGGAGCATGCCTACGGCCCGGCCGGCGGCGTGCCGGAGTTACTGCGTGGCCTGGCCTCCGCCGATCCGGCGGTGCGGGAGAACGCCCTCGACGGGCTGTACGGCACGGTGCACTGCCAGGGCGAGGTCTACGACTCCACCCTCGCCTGCATCCCGTACCTCATGGAACTCGTGGCCGACCCCCTGGTCGACGACCGCGGGCCGATCATCGAGCTGCTGACCAGCATCGGCGGCATCGACCTGGACGGCGACGACGAACTCGACCCGGAGAGCGAGGAGTTCGAGGGCGCGGCCAACTACGCCATGGCGGCCTCCGCGGTCACGGCGGGCGCCGAGGTCTTCCTGGAGCTGGCCGACGACCACGACCGGGAGGTGCGGCTCGTGGTGCCCCTCGCCCTGGCGAGCCTGCACGGCGACCCGGTCCGGGTGCTGCGCCTGCTCCGGGACCGGCTGGAGGCGGAGGCCGACGACGAGGTGCGCCTCGCCTGCATAGAGGCCGGCGGACGGATCGGGCTGCGCCACCGCGACCTCCTCCCGGAGGTCGTCGAATGGCTGTCCGCCGTCACCTCCTCCGGCTGCGGCGCCGGTCTGCGGCTCGGCGCCCTCGCCCAGATCGCGCGCAGCTCCCCGGCCTCCCTCCCGGCGGACGTCGTCCCCTGGGTGACGGGCGTCCTGCGGGAGATGCGGGCCGCGCCGGTGGTCCCGGCCGCCTCCGTCGACACCCTGTCGCCCCTGCCCCCGGCCGGCGGCCGGGACACCGGCCCCTTCGCCTCCGACCAGGTCGCCCCCTGGACGGCGGGGCTGCTGCGGACCCTGCACGCGGGGCTCGGTGACCGGGTGGACGACCGGATCGGCCTGCTGGCCGACCAGTTGTGCAGCCCCGACCCGGGCCAGCGGATCGACGCCGTCCGGATGAGCGACGGGCTGCTGCGGACCTGGCGCGGCTCCTACGACGAGCTGGTGGCGCTGCTCGGCGAGCAGCTCGTCGACCGCGACCCGCGGCTGCGGGAGACCGCCGCCGCGGTGCTGGGCGGCCTGTTCCAGCTCGCCGCGCCCGCGACCGACGCCCTGCTGGAGTGCGTCGAGGCCGACCCCCGCGCCTGGGTGCGCACCCAGTGCGGCGGCCCCGCGCGGCTCGCCACACCCGTCATGGCCCTGATGCGGGCGGGCGACGCCCGGGTGGTGCCGGTCCTGGCCCGCATCCTGGGGCGCGGTGACGCGCCCGGCGATCTGGCCCGGTCCCTGGACCGGCTGGGCACGGCCGCCGCGCCGCTCGCCCCGGCCCTGTGCGACCGGCTCGCCCGCGTCGAGCTGGACGAGCGGTTGTACGACGAGGCCGGGCCACTCCTGCGGGGCGTCTCGGTGCTGGGCGCGGCCGAGGCGGTGCCCGCCGTGCTGCGGGTGCTGCGCGGGGCCCCGGCGTACGGGCGGGACCTGGTCGCCGACCGGGCCCTGCGGGCGCTGACCGCCTTCGGGCCGGTGGCGGCCGAGGCGGCGGACGACCTGCGGGGGCTGCTCGGCGGCCCCGGGCACGGCGCGGGGGCGGGGCTGCCCGCCTCGGTCAGCGCCCGGGCGGCCGGCGCGCTGTGGGCCGTCGGCCGGGACGCGGCCCCGGCCCTCCCGGTGCTGTGCGAGGTGCTGGCCGGGCGGGACGAGGGCGCGCGGCGCACGGCCGCGACGGTCGCGGGCACCCTGGGCCCGGCCGGTGCCGCCACCGCGCCCCTGCTCACCGCCCTGCTGCGCTCACCGGAGCCGTGGACCAGGGTGGAGTCGGCGGCCGCGCTGTGGCGGGTGACCGGCGACCCGGGCCGGGCCTGGCCGGTGCTCCGCCGGGCCTGGGACGAGCTGCCGCACGCCCGGCCCCGGGTGGCCGCCGCGCTGGCGGAGCTGTCACCGCGGGGCGCGGAGGGCGCGGACGCCCTGGTCGACCGGGAGCTGCTGTCACCGCGCCGGCACAACGCACTGGACGGGACCGCGGACACCCATGACATCTTTGCCGACGAGAGACTGCTGGCGCTGTGCCGCCAGGCGGTCACGGGCACCCCGTGACCGTGCGGGCCGGACACCGTCCGGGCCCGCCGGCGGCACGGCAGCACGACGGAGGACTCAGGACATGATCATCTTCGGAACCAAGGGCTATCTGTACCAACTGGCCATCCTCACCCTGGTGTGCGGGCACTGCGGCAACCCCTCGGCCCACACCCTGCGCAAGCGCGTCACGAAGTTCACCCTGTTCTTCGTGCCGCTGTTCCCGTTCTCGACCAAGTACGCCACGCAGTGCACCTTCTGCGGGGCCGAGCAGCAGATCACCAAGGAGCAGGCCGAGCAGCTGCAGGCGCAGTCGGCCGGGGGCGGGACGCCGGGGCCCGGCCAGGGGCAGGCGCCGGCCCAGCCGTACGGACAGCAGAACCCCTACCAGCACTGAGCCGGGGCGATGGGGGGTCCGCAGGCCGGGAGCTGAGGAAACGTCTCTGCCGTAGGTGGCGGCCGCCGAACGGGGCCCGGTCGCCACCCCGGGGACGCACTATGCCATAAACGGACAAACGCCTACACGGCTTGCTACGTTGCACGGCATGACCGCACCGACGGCGGACGCTCCCCCGCCCGAGCAGCGCCCCGCCAAGCGGCGGGGCGTCGAACTGGCGCTCCTCGCGGGCGCCGTCCTCGTCTCCGTGCAGGGCTACGCCGCCGTCGGTCTCGCCCGCCACGGCACCCTGCCCCCGGACCTGACCGGCTACGCGGCGGGCCTCGGCGCCGTCGCCCTCCTCGCCCACCTCGCGGTCCGCCTGCGCGCCCCGTACGCCGACCCGCTGCTGCTGCCGGTCGCCGTCCTGCTCAACGGCGTCGGACTGGTGCTGATCCACCGGCTGGACCAGGAGACGCCCGGTCATCTCGCGGCCCCCACCCAACTGGTCTGGTCCGCGCTCGGGGTGGCCCTGTTCATCGCCACCGTCGTCGCCCTGTACGACCACCGGGTCCTCCAGCGGTACGCGCGCGCCTGCGGAACCACCGCACTGGTGCTGCTGAGCCTGCCGATCCTCTTCCCCGCCGTGAACGGCGCCCGCATCTGGATCCGGATCGGCGAACTGTCCATCCAGCCGGGCGAGTTCGCCAAGGTCCTGCTCGCGGTCTTCTTCGCCGCGCACCTGGCCGCCCACCGCGAGGCGCTCACCACCACCGGGCCGAAGCTGCTAGGGAGTGTCCGGAAGGTCGCGCCGTTCGCCCGGAGGGCGTGCGTGCCGGACGCCGTGGACCAGGCGAGACGTTCCGGACACGACCCAGGGCTGCGGCTCCCGGCCGGGAAGGTGCTCGGACCGGTGATCGCGGTCTGGCTGCTGAGCGTCCTGGTCCTCGTCCTCGAACGCGACCTCGGCACCTCCCTCCTCTTCTTCGGCCTCTTCGTCGTCCTCCTCTATGTGGCCACCGGCCGGATCACCTGGATCGCGGCCGGGCTGCTGCTCGCCGCCGCGGGCGCGTACGCGGTCGGCTCGCTGGAACCGCACGTCCACGGCCGGGTGCAGGACTGGCTCGACCCCTTCGCCGGGATCGCCGCCGGTCAGGGCGCGGGCCAGCTCGCGCAGTCGCTCTTCGCCTTCGGCACCGGCGGGCTGCTCGGCACCGGACTCGGCCTCGGCCACTCCGTCCTCATCGGCTTCGCCGCCAAGTCCGACTTCATCCTGGCCACGGTGGGCGAGGAGCTGGGCCTCGTCGGCCTCACCGCGCTGCTGCTGCTCTACGCCCTCTTCGTCGCCCGAGGCTTCCGGGCCGCGGTCGGGGTGGGCGACGCCTTCGGGACGCTCCTCGCGGTGGGCCTCTCCGCCATCGTCGCCCTCCAGGTGTTCGTCATCGCGGGCGGGGTGACCGGCCTGATCCCGCTGACCGGCATGGCCATGCCCTTCCTCGCGCAGGGCGGCTCCTCGGTGGTGACCAACTGGGTCATCGTCGCCCTGCTGATCCGGCTCAGCCACGCGGCCCGCGCCCCCCGGCCGCTGCCCGCCGAACAGGACACGGCGGCGGCCGAACCGGCGGTCCTGCGGTGATCCGCTGCACCCGGCACGCGGCCGTCCTGTGCGGGCTGATGTTCCTCGCCCTGCTGGTCAACGCCACCCGCGTACAGATCGTCCAGGCCCCCGAACTGGAGGCCAACCCGGCCAACCGCCGTGCCGACATCGCCCGGTGGGCCGATCCGCGCGGGGACATCCTCGTCGACGGCGAGCCGGTCACCGGCTCCCGCGACACCGGCCGGGCCCTGCGCTGGGAGCGCACCTACGCCGACGGCCCGCTGTACGCGCCGGTGACCGGCTACGCCTCGCAGACCTACGGCACCTCCCTGCTGGAGAGCATCGAGGACGGCGTCCTCGCCGGCACCGAGCCCGCGCTCTCCCCGTTCCCGCTCTGGCACGACCTCAGCCGGGGCCGCCCGGCCGCCGGGCAGGTCGCCACCACGATCCGGGCCGCCGCGCAGCAGGCCGCGTACGAGGGACTGCGCGGGCGGCGGGGCGCGGTGGCCGCCGTCGAACCGGCGACCGGCCGCATCCTGGCGCTGGTCAGCAGCCCCTCCTACGACCCCGGCGCCTTCGCCGGCCTCGGCGGCGGCACGGCGGACAACTGGACGCGGCTGACCGGCGCCCCGGCGCAGCCGATGCTCAACCGGGCCATCCGGCAGACCTATCCGCCCGGCTCCGCGTTCAAGATCGTGACCGCGGCGGCGGCCCTGGAGGCGGGCGTCGTCGACGACGCGGACGCCCCGACGGGCACCCCCGACCCGTACGTCCTGCCCGGCACCAGCACGACCCTCCCCAACGCGGCCGAGGGCTGCGAGAACGCCTCCCTCGCCTACGCGATCCAGTGGTCGTGCAACACGGTCCTGGCCCGGCTCGGCGCGCGGGTCGGTCTGCGGGGCATGGTGGAGGCGGCGACCGGCTTCGGCTTCAACGACGCGGGGCTGCGCATCCCGGCGGCCGTCTCGCGGTCCAACTTCGACACCGACATGTCCCCCGACCAGCTCGCGCTCTCCGCGATCGGACAGTTCAACACCACGGCCACCCCGCTCCAGATGGCGATGGTCTCCTCGGCGGTCGCGGCGGGCGGCAGCCTGCGCCGCCCCTACCTGGTGGAGAAGACGACCCGCGCGGACGGCGACCCGATCGCGCACCACGGCCCGCAGGCGTACCGGCAGGCGATGAACCCGGCGACGGCGCTGGAGCTGCGGCGGCTGATGGTGCGCGCGGTCGAGAAGGGCACCGGCCGCCGGGCCGCGATCCCCGGCGCGGTGGTCGGCGGCAAGACGGGCACCGCCCAGCACGGGGTGGGCAACACGGGCACGCCGTACGCCTGGTTCATCTCCTGGGCGCAGGCGAAGGACTCGGCCCAGCCGGCGGTCGCGGTGGCGGTCGTGGTGGAGGACGCGGCGGCCGACCGCGCGGAGATCAGCGGCGGGGGGAGCGCGGCGCCGATCGCACGGGCGGTGATGGCGGCGGTGCTGGGCGCGGACTGAGCCGCGCGGGGGCGGCCCGGGCCGGGCGGGGGCTCCGGCCCGGGCAGCCGTGGACCGGGTTCGGGTCGGGTTCGGGTCGGGCGGGGCGGGGCTGCGGTCCGGCCCGCCGTGGACCGGGTGCCGGTCCGGGCGGGAGCGGGTGCCGAACCAGGCCGGGCGGCACGGGGCTTCGGGCGGGCGGCCGGGGCGGCCAGGGCTCCGCAGGGCTTGGCGGGCCGGGCTGGGAGACTGGGCGGGTGGACGTGGCAGAGGCCCTGGAGGCCGTCGAGCGGCTGGATTCCGGGCTGAGCGCCTTCGCCGAGGTGTGGCGGGAGCGGGCCCTCGCGGCGGAGCCCTCGGGGCCGTTCGCCGGGGTGCCGCTCGCGGTCAAGGGCGCGTCCGGGCTCCGCGCGTACGCGGCACGGCGGCTCATGGCCGCGGGCGCGGTCGCGGTCGGCGCCACCGCGGTGCCCGGCCCCGGCACGTACTGGCAGACCTGGGGCCTCGGCGCGCACGGCCCGACGCGCAACCCCTGGCGGGCGGACCGCACCCCCGGCGGCTCCTCGGCCGGGGCGGGCGTCGCCGTGGCCACCGGGATGGCCCGGGTCGCGACCGGCGGCGACGGCGCGGGGTCGGTCCGCATCCCGGCCGCGTGGTGCGGGGTGTTCGGCCTGAAGACCACCAACGGACGGCTGCCCTCCCCCGACCGCACCGGGCTCGCCGCGGCGGGCCTGCTGGCCCGGACGGCGGCCGAGGCACGCCCGTATCTGCTGCACCTCCTGGACGCGGACCCGGCGCCCGCGCCCGTCCTGCCGCTGCGGGCCGCCTACTCGACCGGCCTGGGCTTCGCGGACACCGACCCGGAGGTGGCCGCCGTCGCCGAGGCGGCCGTGGCCCGGCTGGAGTCGGCGGGCGTCCTCCGCACCACGGGCGAGGACCCCGTCCTGCGCGACCCGACCCCCGCCTGGCTCGCCGTCCGGGCCGGCCGCCCGGACGGCGCCCGCCCCGTGCGCACCGCCAACGACCGCGCCCTCGACGCCCTGTTCACCGGCGCCGACATCCTGCTGACCCCGACCACCCCCAACCGCCCGCACGGCCACGAGGGCCCCGGCCGGGACACCTACTCCACCGCGCTCACCTGGGCGTTCAACCTGAGTGGCCACCCCGCGGCCACCCTCCCGGCCGGCTTCACGGCCGACGGCTGCCCGGTCGGCCTGCAACTGGTCGCCGCCCGCGGGTCGGACGTCTCACTGGTCGACATGTCGGTGGCGGCGCAGAGCGTCCTGATGACGGTGTCGCCATGACCGCATACGAGCTCGCCCAGGTGAAACGTGGCCCGACTCGAACACCACCTCGTTCCCGCCGCCGGTGGAGCGCGAGGCGGTCCGCCCCGGGGCGGGACCCAGGGGCGCGCGCTCGTACTGGACGGTGCGTCAACAACCGGTGCGCGAGGTATTGACGCGCCTGCTGACGGGGAGTCTCATAAGTCCAGAACGGTGGTCGCGTCCGCCGCGACCGCCAACCCCCCTTTCCCGGAAGCCCGTTCGCGAGGTGCCCCGCCCATGACGACCGTCAGCGACCGCGACATCCGTGTGCTCCGCGACGCCCTCGGCCCCCTGCGCGACCGCGAGCAGGTCGCCGCGCGCCTGCTCGAATCCTCCGCGAAGCACTCCTTCGACCCCGACACCGAACTCGACTGGGACGCGCCCGCCGAGGACGGCAAGTGGTTCTGGCCACCGGAACTCGTCTCCCTCTACGACACCCCGCTCTGGCGCCGGATGTCCGAGGAGCAGCGGATGGACCTGGCCCGGCACGAGGCGGCGGCGCTCGCCTCGCTGGGGATCTGGTTCGAGATCATCCTGATGCAGCTGCTGGTGCGGCACATCTACGACAAGTCGATCACCAGCAACCACGTCCGGTACGCGCTCACCGAGATCGCGGACGAGTGCCGCCACTCGATGATGTTCGCCCGCATGATCCAGAAGGGCGGCGCGCCCGCGTACCCCGTGCCACGGCTCTACCACAACCTGGCGCGGGTGCTGAAGACCGTCTCCACCACGCCCGGTTCCTTCGCCGCGACCCTCCTCGGCGAGGAGATCCTGGACTGGATGCAGCGCCTCACCTTCCCGGACGAGCGGGTCCAGACCCTGGTGCGCGGGGTGACCCGTATCCATGTGGTGGAGGAGGCCCGCCATGTGCGCTACGCCCGGGAGGAGCTGCGCCGCCAGATGGTGACCGCCCCGCGCTGGGAGCAGGAGCTGACCCGGCTGAGCTGCGGCGAGGCGGCCCGGGTCTTCAGCGTCTGCTTTGTGAACCCGCAGGTGTACGACCATGTGGGGCTCGACCGGCGGGAGGCGGTCGCCCAGGTGAAGGCGAGCGGACACCGTCGCGAGGTCATGCAGACCGGCGCCCGCCGGCTCACCGACTTCCTGGACGACATCGGTGTGCTGCGCGGCCCGGGACGGCGGCTGTGGAAGAGTTCCGGACTTCTGGCGTGAGATCCGGCCGGGCCGGGTGAGGGCGGCGGTTACGCTGCGGGGCATGACCAGTCCCGCACCGGCCGGCCCCGCGTACCGACGGCTCAGCGTCGAGGAGCGCCGCGCGCAGCTCCTCGTGGCCGCGCTCGGCCTGTTCGCGCACCGGCCGCCGGAGGAGGTCTCCCTCGACGACGTGGCCGAGGCGGCGGGGGTGTCGCGGCCGTTGGTCTACCGCTACTTCCCGGGCGGTAAGCAGCAGTTGTACGAGGCGGCCCTGCGGTCGGCCGCGGACCGGCTGGAGAGCTGCTTCGCCGAGCCGCCCGAGGGCCCGCCGACCGACCGGGTGGCCCGGGTGCTCGACCGCTACCTGCGGTTCGTGGACGAGCACGACGCGGGGTTCAGCGCGCTGATGCGGGGCGGGAGCGTCGCGGAGACCTCCCGGACGACGGCGATCGTGGACGAGGTCCGGCGGGCGGCCGCCGAGCAGATCCTGCTGCACCTGGGGGCCTCGCGGCCCGGGCCGCGCCTGGGGATGATGGTCCGCACCTGGATCGCGGCCGTCGAGGCGTCGTCCCTGATCTGGATCGACGAGGACAAGGCCCCGCCGGCCGCGGAGCTGCGGGACTGGCTGGTCGACCATCTGATCGGCCTGCTCACGGTGACCGCGGCCTCCGACGAGGAGACCGCGGCGGCGGTCGCGGACCTGCTCGCCGAGGAGACGCCGGACGGCCGGATCGCGGGCCTCGCCCACCGCCTGGCCCCGGTCGCGGGCGGCGCGGCCCACCTGCTGTGACGGCGTCGGGGACACTGTCGGGGTGAGAAGCGAGAACACCCCCTTCCAGGGCGGCCCGCTGGACGGGCGCGTCCTGCCGGTCCTGACGGGCGTCACGGGCCATCCGCCCAAGTGGTACAAGGTCCCCGTCCCCGGCGACGACGACACCCCGCCCACCGTCCACGTCTACCGCCGGGAGCCCTCCGGCTACACCCGCCGCCTGGGCCTGCGCCGCGGCTGGATCTATGTGTACGCGCCGGAGGGCGTGGAGCGCCGCGAGATCCGCTGGCCGTGGTCGAAGCCGCGGACGACGCCGTAGGCGTCGGGGGGGGCACGCGGGCGGGCCCTTGCGCGCGGCGGGCGGGCGTCCGGGGCGCCGGACGGGACGCCGCCGCAGGGCCCGCGGGTCCGGGGCCCGGAAGCCCGTGGGGCGCCTGCCCCTGCCGGCCGCTTCCGCCGGCGGCCCGGCCTGCGACCGGCGGCCTGCGACCGGCGGGCTGCGGGGCTGCGGGCGATCCCGGTTCGCCGCCGCCGACACGGGGCCGGGCGGGCTCGGGCGGCCCCGAGACAAGCGGCCACGCCGAACGCGTGGACGCGGGGGCCGCGGCCGGGCCCAGGCGGCTCGGGGCAAGGGGCCACGCCGAACGCGTGGGGACGGTGCCCGCACGGGTGACCTCGTTGGGCCGGGGTGCGCAGTGCCGGTCGCGGGGCGGGGGCGCCGGGCGCAGCCTCTGGACCGGGTCGCGAACCACCGGCCCGCGACGCGGAGGTGATGGTGTGTCAGGCAGCCTGCTCGGCAAGGTGTGCGCGGCGGCGCTGGTCGCCGTGACGGTCGTCGCCCTGGCGCCCCCCGCGGGTGCGGTGGACGCGGCCGAGGAGCCGCCACCGGGCGGGACGGTCGGGCGGGTGCTGGGAGACCTCGGCGACAACGTGGCCGAGGCCCTCGCGGGGGCGGGCCCGGTCGCGGACCCCGGCGCACTCGCCGGGGCCCCCGGGACCGCCGCGGGGATCGTCGCCCGGGTGCGGCAGCTGTACCGGGAGGCGGCCGACGCCGAGCGGACCGTCGCGGAGACGACCCGCGCGCTCACCGCCCGGCGGGCCGGGAACGCGCGGCTCGCACGCGACCTGGCCGAGGCGCGGGAGGCGCTGCGGGAGAGCCGCGCGGCCGCCGGGCGGATCGCCGGGGAGCAGTACCGCACCGGCGGCTCGGAACTCTCCGCCCCGCTGAGGCTCCTGCTCGCCGGCGACCCCCGGCGGGCCCTGGAGCAGAGCTATCTGATCGAACGCGCCTCGGCCGCCCGGCGCGCCGCCCTCACCGGCCTGGAGGCCGCCGAGCACCGGGCCCGCACCCTGGCCGCCGACTCGCGCACGGCACTCGACGCGGAACTGGCCCTGGTGGCACGGCAGCAGAAGGCGAAGGCGACCGCGGTCGCCCGCCTCCGCTCGGCGGAGGCGCTGCTCGCCGCGCTCCCCCCGGACGAGCTGGCCGGCCTCTCCGGCGAGCCGTCCCCGTCCCCGTCCACCCCTCCGGACCCGGGCGCGTCCGGAGTACCGGACCCGGCCGCTCCGGGCACCGCCCTGGAGCCGGAGGGCTCCGAGCCTGCGTAGGCAACGCGGGGACGTGGTGCTCACGATGTCGATCGTCACGCGCGAGGGTGGCCGCCGGCGCGAGCCGAGCCCCTCCTGACGCAGTCTCGGCGCCGCCGGGCCGCACGGCCGGCTCCGGTTTTCTCCGATCAGCAGCACCCAGAATCCCTTACTGAGTATCAACTACTCATGCGATTACCCAACCGCAAGACAAAAGTGATGGTGGAGCCTGAGGAATTTCAGATGGGCAGGCGCCCGAAAGGTGCAAAAGCATGACCAAGGAAACCCTTGATCTTCGGAGCCTGCATGCCGACACGCTCGATGAACTCGCTTCGTTCTTTCTGTCCAAAATGGACAGCCAGTGGCCCACTCAGGTCGAGCGTATTCTGCTGGTCCTGAAGGATTTCGCGCTGCGCCCAGGAAAGATGCTGCGCCCGTCCTTCGTGTACTGCGGGTGGGCGGGCTCGGGAGGAGATCCGACATCCCTCGCCATTCGGAAATTTGCTGCGGGTATCGAGATGTTCCACACTTTTGCTCTGATTCACGACGACGTCATGGATCAGAGCGCGACCCGGCGCGGCAGACCTACAGTTTGGAGGGCGCTGGCGGGATTCGATGCGCAACAGCGCCACCGGAACGGCCGAGACCAGTTCGCCGACAACGCCGCGATTCTGCTCGGCGACCTCTGCCTGGTGTGGTCCGACGAAATGATTCGCGAAGCCGGCCTTGAATATGAAGCAATGATGCGCGCCCAGCCTCTTGTCGCGCAAATGCGTTCCGAGATCATGGTGGGCCAGTATCTGGATCTACTCACCAGTGGAGTTCGGCAGGGCGCGAGCCATGGCCAAACGGCCTGGGAGGTCCTCCTCTACAAGACTGCCCGATACACCGTAGAGCGACCGCTGCAGATTGGTGCCGCCCTGGCGGGAGCACCGGACTCGCTTCTGCATTCCCTCTCACAATACGCCATACCCCTGGGCGAGGCTTTTCAGCTCCGCGACGACGTCCTCGGCGTCTTTGGCTCCGAGAAGAAGACAGGGAAGTCCCGAATGGATGACCTAAGGGCGGGTAAGGCGACAATCCTTTTGGGGCTGACCTACGAGCGAGCCGATTCTCGGCAGCTGGAAACACTCGACCGCTGGGTGGGACACCCGGATCTCCAGGAACCGGACGCGGACCTGATTCGTCAGATAATCATAGACACCGGAGCCTTGAAAAAGGTTGAGGAAATAATTGACGAGCGACTGCGAACCGCCACGGATCTACTGATCTCCTGCCGTTTTCCGACGGGCGTCCGCGACACACTTCGGGTTCTCGCCGAAAGCTGCACGCACCGCTCCGTGTGAAGGGAGGAAGCTCGTGAAATCAAGCTCCACGGAGATGCGTTCCACACCTGTGTCAGAGTGCTGCTCCCACCCGAAGCTGGGAGCTTCTCAGGGCCCGTGGCACGAGAACCCGTATGCGTTCTGCTCCGCGCTGCGCGAGCAAGGTCCTGTTCACCGAGTTCATTTGCCGAGCGGGCTCCACGCCTGGCTCGTCGTCGACGACGAGGCAGCCCGTTCTGCCTTTACGGACAGCAGGCTAAGCAACTGTCCGGATACAGCTGGACGCGATTGGCACGCGCACGAATCCGGGCCCGAAAGCTCTTCTCTCGGCCGGCACATGCTCAACAGTGACGCGCCCGACCACACACGACTGCGCAAGGCGGTAGTGAAGTACTTCACCGCCGGCCGCATCGATCAACTCAAGCCAACCGTTCAGGAGATCGTATCCAGCCTGGTGGACCCGATGATCGACCGCGGAGGCGGAGATGTCATGGCTGACGTCGCCATGCCGCTTCCTGTCCAGGTCATCGGCCATATTCTGGGCGTGCCGAATGCGGAAAAGCACGGATTCACAGAAAGAACGCGGCTGATCGTGGCACCCGCGCCTTCCGAGCGGCACCTTGTGCCGCTTGCATGGCGCGAAATCGGAGAGTACCTGAGCCGGGTAATCGCCCAGAAAAGATCGTCTCCCGGCGACGATCTACTGAGTTCCCTCGTTTCGCAGGGCAAGGGCACCGCCGAGGCCATGACCGACCCGGAGTTGCTGTCCACTGCATTCCTCCTCCTGATCGCGGGCCACGAAACCACCACGAGTGCTATAGGAAACGCGACCTTCATGCTGCTGAAGAACCCGAAAGTTCTTCGGCAACTCCGCACACAGCCCTCACTCATCAAGCATGCCGTAGAGGAGTTCCTCAGGTACGACGGTCCGCTCAAACTGGCGAGCTGGCGTTTCGCTCGCGAAAGAATGCATCTGTGTGGCGCCCGCATAGAGAAGGGGGACACCGTTCTGATCGCGTTGGGAGCAGCCAACAGGGATCCGTGCAGGTACCGGGATCCGGACCTGTTCCGCCTCGAAAGGAAGCCGAAGGGCCACCTGACGTTCGGGCACGGAACTCATGCGTGCTTCGGAGCGTCACTCGCACGGCTGGAAATGGAGACCGCCATAAGAAGCCTGATCGTTGAACCCTCGATCGAGATGGCGCTCGCGACCGACGAAGTGGCCTGGCGCCCAGGAATACTGACACGCAGCCTCACGTCACTTCCGGTCACTATGAGCACTGACGCACAAGGAAGCGAAGACAATGCACGATCTTGACACCGGACTGGACAAGGCTGTCGAGTTCCTGCTGGCTCATCAGGACGCTGATGGTGCCTGGCGAGAGAACTTCAACCTCAGGGCCGGCTACTCGGGTTCCTGGACGACCGGGTACGTCGGAATCCGGCTACGAAGAGCGCAGGACAGGATCCACGATGTCGTTCCGGCGTTGAAAGCAGCGACTGCGTGGTTGTCCTCGCAGCAGCAGGAAGACGGGGGATGGGACTACAACCACAACTACCGCAGGAACGACAGCGATTCCACCGGCCACGCGGCAGTCCTGATCAACCGGGTAGCGGGGGTACATCATGACAGGGCGGCTCAGCGACTCCTGGATTTCCAGCGGGAGGACGGCGGAATCGCCAGCTTCGACGGCTGCGACGCGGACGACTCCTGGGGGTGCAGCCACCCCGATGTGACCCCGATCGCCGTGCAGGCACTCATGACGGCGTCACAGCCCGATATGGCGGTGGTCCGCAGGGCCCTCGCCTACCTGGCCACCTATCCGCGGTCGGCGTCACTCTGGCCGTCCTACTGGTGGACCACCCCGCTGTACTCGACTCTCTTTGCTGTCGAGCTGCTCACCGAGCACGCGTACCCGTACGACAGCACGGGGGTGCTGGAAGCGGCCATGGCAGTCGAGGATCGCTCCACGTTCCATCTTGCGCTGCGCGCCCGACTGCTGAAACTGCTCGGGGACAACCGGTCGGCCGAAGCAGACGTGTCGGAACTGCTAACCCGGCAGCTCCATGACGGCGGCTGGGACGCCGAGCCGATCATGCGCGTAACGGAACAGGATGCGATGTTGTCCCCTTCCGGCCACCAACTGCGCGGACGGCTCGAGTTCGACCGACGCCGGCTCTTCACCACGGCGACAGTTCTTGATGCTCTCGTATCGGTGAGCGGAACCACGGACACATGATGAAGGCGGTTCGACGGCTCGTTCTCCTACGACATGCAGCTACTGCGTGGAACGACGAAAGGCGGCTTCAGGGAACCGCAGACATCCCCCTCAGCGCGATCGGGGCAACACAGGCAGAACGGGTAGGAGACCTCTTCGCTCACACCGGTACCGCACTCGTGCTCTCTTCACCCCAAAGCCGAGCCCTGGCGACAGCTGAGGCGATCGCCTGCTCGTCGGGGGCGCCGTTGGAGATTCATGATGCCCTGCGAGAGGTCGACATCGGGGACTGGCAAGGTCTCACCGTCGAGGAGATAGCAGAGAGATATCCTCACGACTTCAAGAAGTGGTGCTCCGGCGCCGAACCACGCCGCCGGGGTGGCGAGTCGGAAGAATCCGTGGCCGACCGATCCGCTCCTGCCGCCCTGAAGGCACTCCATACACTCCGGCCGGGCGCAACTCTCGTAGCGGTGAGCCATGCCGGGACGCTCCGTGCCATGCTGTCCCGGCTACTCGGGCTCTCCCCACAGCAAAGACACGCCCTCGGCTACCTGCACAACTGCCATTGGTCCACTCTCGCGGTCGGAGAAACCGTCCACCTCGTTGAGCACAATGTCGGCGCTCTCCCGCCGCAGTCCCCACGCGTACCGGGAAATTCTGGGCGATCCCCGGTTCATCGGTTCTCTCCGCAAGGGAAGGGCACGTAGTGGTCAGCGGTCTCCGAGGAAAACGCGCAGTCGTCACCGGAGCGGGGTCGGGAATCGGACGCGCTACGGCACTGGAGCTCGCCGCACACGGGGCAAGCGTGAGCGTCGTCGACATGAACCCCAGGACAGCGGATTCCGTGTGCGAAGAGATCTCCTCCGCAGGGGGAATCGCTCACCCTCACATAGCGGACTTGCGCGGCGAGCACGCTCCGTCCCGGGTGATGGCCGACGCCGTCGGCGCGCTCGGGGGGATCGACATTCTCGTGAACAACGCCGGTGTCGTCGGCTCCGCGGCGGGCCCGGCTCAGGCCACGGACGAAGAGTGGGAGGACATCATGCTCACGAACGTCACAGCCCCCTTTCGACTCATCCGGTGCGCTGTACCGCATATGAGCGGCACGGGTGGATCCATCGTGAATGTCGCATCGGCTGCGGGCCTGCGCGGAAGCGCGGCGGGCACGGCTTACACCGTTTCGAAGCATGCCCTGGTGGGCCTGACGCTTTCCGCCGCCGTCTATCTCCGAGGGCAGGACATTCGCGTCAACGCCGTATCCCCTGGGGCCACGCTGACCAACATGCGAGTACCGTCTCGTGTGGAACTCCAGCAGGACGAGAAGATCATCGAGTGCTACAGGAACAACAGGGGGAGAGTTTCCCACCCTCACGACATAGCCCACACGATCCTGTTTCTCGCATCAGATCTCGCCCGCCAGGTGACCGGGGTGGTCGTTCCCGTGGACAACGGATGGAATGCCGTGTGACGCCTCAACTCCGGCACGGCGGCGAGACAATCACGGCATCGGCCGGTCCGTTCGACGGTCGCAGGGGCACCGCTGGCGTCAGCGGTGCCCCTAAAGCCCCGGAGCGCCGGGCCAGGGCCGTCACTAGCCGCCCGGGCTCGCCGTCAGGGCAACGGCTCCGCCACCGGTCAGCAGCGCATCAGGCTCCCGTGACCGAGGCCAGGTAGGCGCTCGTCTTCTCCGGGTCGTAGAAGAAGTTCTCGAAGTCGGCCGGGTCGTTGAAGCCGTTGGCGAAGCGGTCGGCCACCGGCTGGAGTTGGCCCGCCGCGCCGATCAGGTTCAGGACGTGCTCCGGCGGGACGCCGAGCATCGCGTTCGTCCACTTGGTGACGTGCCGCGCCGTCTCCCAGTAGCGGTCGAAGGTCGCCCGCATCCACGCCTCGTCGAACGGCTTGTCGCCGTGCTCCGTGATCGACGCCAGGTAGGAGGCGGCGCACTTGGAGGCGGAGTTGGAGCCCTGGCCGGTGATCGGGTCGTTCGCCACGACGACGTCCGCGACGCCGAGGACCAGGCCGCCGCCGGGCAGCCGGCCGACGGGGTTGCGCACGGTCGGGGCGTACCGCCCGGCGAGGGTGCCGCCCGCGTCCGTGAGCTCGACCTTCGTCGCGCGGGCGTACTCCCACGGCGTGAAGCGCTCCATCAGCTCCAGCGTCAGGGCCAGATGCTCGGACGGGTCCTTGACGCCCTGGAAGACGTCGAGCGGGCCGCCCGGGACGCCCTCCCAGAAGAGGATGTCCGCGCGGCCGGAGGTGGTCAGGGTCGGCATCACGAACAGTTCGCCGACGCCCGGGACCAGGTTGCAGCGCACCGCGTCGTAGTCCGGGTGCTCGGGGCGGGGGCCCAGGCCGTGGACGTAGGCGACGGCGAGCGCGCGCTGCGGCTCCGCGTACGGGGAGCGGGAGGCGTCCCGGCCGAACATGGACACCAGTTCGCCCTTGCCGGCGGAGACCAGCACCAGATCGTAGGTGCGGGAGAAGTAGTCCAGGTCGGAGACGGCCGCGCCGTGGATGACGAGCTGGCCGCCGCGCTGGGCGAAGGTCTCCATCCAGCCGGCCATCTTGACGCGCTGGTCGACGGACTGCGCGTAGCCGTCCAGCCGGCCCACCCAGTCGACGGCGCGGGAGCTGTCGGGCGCGGCGACCGAGACGCCGAGTCCCTCGATCCTCGGGGCCTGCGGCTCCCAGAAGTTGACGCCGAGGTCGCGCTCGTGCTGGAGCGCGGTGTGGAACATGCACTGGGTGGACATGACCCGGCCGGCCCGGATCTCGTCGGCCGTGCGGTTGGACATCAGGGTGACCTCGTAGCCCTGCGACTGCAGGCCGAGGGCGAGCTGGAGACCGGACTGTCCGGCTCCGACGACGAGTATCTTCCGCATGGCGGGACTCCGTTGGGGTTCGGGAGGCTGGGAGACTGCGCTGAGGAGGAGTGCGCTGAGGAGACTGCTGGGACGCCGCTCGGGCGCCTTCCGGTGGCCGGGCGGGCGCGGTCGGACGCTACTCGGGCGCGGCGTCCAGGGCGTGGCCGACGAGCGCGAGCAGCGACTCGATGACCGTGACCCGGTTGCGCGCGTCCATGATCACCACGGGGACGTGCGGCGGCACCGTCAGTGCCTCCCTGACGTCCTCGGCCTCGTACGCGGGCGTCCCCTCGAAGTGGTTGACGGCCACGATGTACGGGAGCCCGCAGCTCTCGAAGTAGTCCAGCGCGGGGAAGCAGTCCGGCAGCCGCCGGGTGTCCGCCATGACGACGGCCCCGATCGCCCCGCGCACCAGGTCGTCCCACATGAACCAGAAGCGCTGCTGGCCGGGGGTCCCGAAGACGTACAGCACCAGGTCGTCGTCGAGGGTGATCCGGCCGAAGTCCATGGCCACGGTGGTGGTCAGCTTGTCGGGGGTGGCGCTGAGGTCGTCGGTGTCCTCGCCGGCGCTGGTCATCAGCGCCTCGGTCTGGAGCGGGGTGATCTCCGAGACCGCTCCGACGAAGGTGGTCTTGCCGACGCCGAAGCCGCCCGCGACCACGATCTTCGTCGCGGTGGGGGCCCGGGTGGTGTCCAACTGCCAGGGCTGGACGTCCTCCTGGGGCAGCGGGGTGTCCGTCCCGGGCGCGTCCGTCCCGGGCGCGGATATCGGTCCGCCGTCCGGGGCGGTGGCCGCGCCGGGGGCCGGGGGCGCGCCGGGCGTCTCCTCGGCGGGGCGGGTGAGGAGCGTGTCAGAGGCGGCGGAGTCCACTCAGCACCCTTTCGAGCAGCGCGCGGTCGGGCTGGCCGGTGCCGTGCCCGGTCCCGTACACACGGATCTTTCCCTGGTCGGCCAGGTCGCTGAGCAGCACCCGGACGACACCCAGCGGCATCTTCAGCAGCGCCGAGATCTCGGCGACGGTACGCATACGGCGGCACAGCTCGACGATGGCCCGCAGTTCGGGCATGACGCGCGAGGCGAGGTTCCCGCCGGGCAGCTCGCGGCGCTCGGGCGGGGCGTCGAGGGCCGCCACAAAGGTCTCCACCAGCAGGACGTGCCCGAAGCGGGTCCGCCCGCCGGTCAGCGAGTACGGCCGCACCCGGGCGGGCCGCCGGTCGCCGCGGATCGGGAGCTTGGGGGACGATGCGGCAGCGGTCATCGGGTGCTCTCCATCGATTTGCGCAGCTCACTGCGGATTTCGGGGGTGAGTACATGCCCGGCGCGGCCGACGAACAGGGCCATGTGGTAAGCGACGACGCTCATGTCGCAGTCGGGCGTGGCGTGCACACCGAGCAGGGAGCCGTCGCTGATCGACATGACCAGGACACTGCTCCGCTCCATGGCGATCATGGTCTGCTTGACCCCGCCGCCGTCCATCAGCCCGGCGGCGCCGATGGTCAGGCTGCCGATGCCGGAGACGATGGTGGCGAGGTCGGCGCCCGCGCCGCGGGGGCCCGCGGGGCGCTCACCGGGTTCGGGGCGGGCATCGCCCGCTCCGGTCTCCTCGGGGTCGGAGGAGAGCAGCAGCAGTCCGTCGGACGAGACGACGGCGACCGCCCGGACTCCCGGCACCTCCTCCACCAGATTGCCCAACAACCACTGCAGATTGCGGGCCTCGCTGCTCAGCCCGAATGTGCCGGTCGCAGTCACCTGCGTGCCTCCTCGACTGTGTCCCCCGCTTCTGTCCCGGTCTCTCGCGCCATGTGGGCGCGCTGGTCGGTCCGGTCCGCCGCGGGGGTGCCCGCGGCGGTCTCCTCGGGTGCCGTGCCCTCGGGGGCGGCGGCGAGTTCGGCCTCGGCGTCGCGACGGCCGTCGCGGGCGCCCTGCTGGAAGCCGCCGAGGCGGCGGCGCAGTGCCTCGGCGTCCACCGAGCCGCTCCGCTCGGCGGGCGCGGCGGGTTCCACGAGGCGCGGGGTGCGCTTGGGCAGCCCCTTGTCGGTGACCCGGTCCCAACCGGGTCCGCCGGTGGGAGTGGGGGTGGCGTCCATGTGGTCGGGCGCTGTGTGGGCCGGCGCTGTGTGGTCGGACGACGTGTGGGCCGGGGCCGTGTGGTCGGGCGACGTGTGGGCCGCGGACATGTGGTCGGCGCCTGTGTCGTGGCCACCCGTGTGGTCGTCGGACGCGGTGGTGTCGGACGACATGTGGTCGGACGCTGTGTGGGCCGCCCCCATGTGGTCCGACTCCGTGTGGTCGGACGACACGTGGTCCGAGCCCGTGTGGCCGGCGGACATGGTGCCCGCGTCCACATCGGCGTCCTCGGGGCCGGGCTGGCGGGGCAGGCGCATGGTGACCGTCGCCTGGTCGATCCCGTCGGGCTCGTCCGTCTCGTCGGGGCGCTCATGGGTGTCGCGTTCGGCGGCGGCCGCGCGCACGGCCCGCTCGGCGGCCTCCACGAACGGGTCACTCGCCGGCAGACGCTCCTCCGCGTCCACGTCGGCCACGTCGGCGCCGGCGGCCGCGCCCCCGCCGGCATCCACGCGGGTGTCGGCGTCCGCCCCGTCCCGGTCCTCCTGGGCGGCCTCGGCCGCTGTCTCCGCGTCCGCCCGGGACTCGCCCTCGGTGCCGGCCAGCGCCTCGGGGCCCGGCTCGGCCCCGGCGGGCGCGTCCGTGTCCGCCCCGGGGTCCGGCGCCTCGGCGGACATGTCCGCGTCGACCGCCGCGTCCCCCGGCGCCGCACCGGCGCCCTCGGCGCCACCCCCGCCCCGCCGTGGATTCGCCGGCAGCGCGTTGGAGTTGGCCTCGGCGACCGAGCCCGGGAGGTGGAGGGCGGGGGCGCGGCCCGCCACCGCCACCTGCTGCGCGGTCGCGGCCGGCGGCCCCTGCGGCAGCAGCGCGGCCGGGACGACCACCACGGCCGTGATCCCGCCCTGCTTGTGCTCCCGGAGCTGGACCCGCACCCCGTGCCGGGCGGCCAGCAGCCCGGCCACCCGCAGACCGAGGCCCTCGGTCTCCCGCGCGGCCGGGGTCTCGTGCGCGGCCGGTTCGGCGAGCAGCGCGTTGACCTCGTCGATCCGGGCGGCGGTCATCCCGATGCCCGCGTCCTGGACGGAGAGCATGACCTCGCCGCTCTCCAGCAGCCAGCCCGACATCTCGACCTGCGCGTCCGGCGGCGAGAAGGAGGTGGCGTTCTCCAGGAGTTCGGCGACCAGGTGGCTGAGGTCGTCCGCGGCGAACCCGGCGACCTGCGCGTGCGGCGGCAGGGACTGGATGACGACCCGGTCGTACCGCTCGATCTCGCTGACGGCTGCCCGCAGGACGTCGACCAGCGGGACCGGTCCGACGTGCCCCTGGCCGTGCTCCGCGCCCGCCAGGACCAGCAGGTTCTCACTGTGCCGCCGCATGACCGTGGCCATGTGGTCCAGCTTGAACAGGGTGGCCAGGCGCTCCGGGTCCTGCTCGCGCTCCTCCAGCTTCTCGATCACGCCGAGCTGGCGCTCGACCAGTCCGAGGGTGCGCAGGGAGAGGTTGACGAAGGTGTGGTGGACGGTGTGCCGCAGCCGCTCCAGTTCGGCGGTCAGCTCACCGGTGCGCTCGCCCAGTTCGGCGCGGGCCGCGGCGAGTTCACTGCCGAGGGTCTCACGGGAGGCGGAGAGTTCGCCGTGCTCGCCGTCGAGGCGGGCGACGCGCGCGCCGAGGTCCCGCAGCTGCCCGTGCAGGGCGTTGAGGGAGCGGACCACCTGGGCGAACTCGTCGTTGCGCCCGGTGAAGCGGACCGGCTCCTCCGTCTGCGGGGACTCGGCCAGCCGGGCCGCCCCGATCCGCAGCACGGCGAGCGGCCGGGTGAGGGTGCGGGAGACCGCGGCGAGGACGCCGACGGTGACCAGCAGCAGCCCGCCGACGAGGGCGACGCGCACCTCCAGGGCGGTCACGTCATCGTCCCGCAACTGCTCGAAGGCGGTGATCCGGCCGGCGGCGAGGGTGGTCTCGGCGCCGCGCATCTGCTCGATGCGCGCGGTGAGCGCGGCCTCCAGCTTCGCCCGGTCGGTGCCGCGTTCGCCGCTGATCAGACGCGGCTGGTCGGTGAGGCGGGCGAGGTAGCCCTCGGCGGTACGGACCTCGGGGCCGGTGACGGTGGCGGCAAGCCGGTCGCGGGCGGACTTGGCCGCCGCCTGGTCGAAGTCGGCGAGCGCGGCCAGTTCGCGGACCCGGGCCTGCTGGGCGGCGGCGGTGAGCGCGTCACGGGTGCGGGCGGCGGCCTGGGAGTCCTCGCCCTCCGTCTCGACGGGCAGACCGGTGATCGGGTCGTAGGTGAGCTGGGTGGGCGGCTTGGGCACGGACAGCGCGGCGAGCAGCAGTCCCCGGGCGGCGGACGCCTGCTCGACCGCGTGGCCGAGGGCGGCGGGGGCCCGGGTGCCGTCGGCGGCGCGCGGCGGGGTCTTCTCGGCCAGCTCGTAGGAGAGGGCCTGGAGCCGGTCGATGACCGCCGTGTAGGCGCGGTGCGCCTCCATCGGGGTGCTGTCGTCGGAGAGGGCGGTGCGGCGCAGCGAGGGGACGGAGGCGAGGCTGCGGTTGAGGTCGGCGTGGTCGGAGCCGGTCTCGGCGCGCATCTCGTCGACCTGGCGGTCCACCCGGGCGGCCAGCGCCTCGGAGAGGGTCCGGCGGTCCTTGGCGTCGCCCTTCTGGGCCTCTCCCCCGGCGGCGAGGTAGGCGACGACCTCGTCGCGCTCGTCGGCGAGGGAGTGGGCGAGGGTGACGGCCTGCCGGTCGAGGGCGGCGAGGGTCACCAGGCGCTGGGACTCGGTCAGGTCTGCCGAGGCGGCCAGGATTCCGGGGGCGCCGGCGCCGACGACGAGGACTCCGGCGACCGTGACACCGGCGACGAGCCTGCGGCGCACCCGTACCGGGCGTCCGCCGGGGGTCGGGGCGTCCTGCGGGGCCGTCCGTGCGGGGGCCGGGGCCTGGGACTCGCCGGACTCGCCCGCGTTCGCCGTGGGCGTGCCGCCCTTACCCCGAGGCCGCTTCTTCTGCACCGGTGCTCGCAATCTTGCTTGACTCGTCCACCCATGAAGCAGAGATGACGACCGGTCACACGCGAGAGCCCCACCCCTGGTCCGGCTTCCGACCATTCCAGTGCGTCCGGGAGGGAGGCGCGCATCGGCCGCTCCGCCACCCGAACGAGTGAACAACATGCCGGAGTTGGCGAACAACTTCGGCGAGGGCCGCGCGGGAGGCCGCGCGGCGCGTGCATTGGACCTCGCGGCGTCCCTTTGGCAAGATGCGCGCCCGCACCTTCGCACAAGGCGCCAACCGGGCCGAAGCGCCCGTCTGACCTGCTGGTACGGCACCGTCCGGGCTCCGTGCGGGCGGCGTGAAGGAGTCGTGCAGACTGGGTCGCATGCGCATCGACGCCGCCTCCGCGCCCGGCTCGGCCCAACGCCCCAACGAGGACTGGATCTCCGTCTCCCTGCCCGCCTCGGGCCAGGGTGGATCACTGGTCGTCCTGGACGGGGTGACTCCGCCGCGTGACGACGCGGGGTGCGTGCACGACGTCCCCTGGTTCACCGCGCGCCTCGGCGGCGCGCTGATCGAACTGTCCGGTTCGCGGCGCGACCTGACACTTCGGGACGTTCTCGCGGAGGGCATCCGCCGCACCGCCGACGCCCACCGCGGCACATGTGACCTTTCTCACGTCCGCACGCCTCAGGCGACGGTGGTCCTGGCGCGTTGGGGCGACGGCCCGGACGGGGTCGTGGAGTACCTGGTGCTGTCGGACTCCACCCTGCTGCTGGAGTCCGACGACGGGTCGGTCACGGCGCTCCTGGACGACCGGCTGGACCGGCTGCCGCCGGAGGCGCTGCGCACGCACGCCTCGGCGGACGCCTTGCGGAACGCGGAGGGCGGCTTCTTCACGGCCGCCGCCGACCCGGCCGTGGCGGCCCGGGCGGTGGCCGGGAGCGTCCCGAGGGCGGGGCTGCGGGCGGTGGCCGCGCTGACGGACGGCGCCTCGCGCTGGGTGGACCTGTTCGCCCGGGGCGACTGGGCGGAGTGCGCGGCCGTGCTGCGCAAGGAGGGGGCGCGGGCCCTGATCGACCGGGTGCGCGCCCTGGAGACGGAGGCGGTGGCCGGGCGCGGCGGGGTCGTGCCCCGGTGGAAGGCGCACGACGACGCGTCGGCGGTGTACGCGGAGTTCTGACCACCGACGACTGACCCGGGGCCGCCGCGGCCCCGGGGGCGACCCGGCCGCAGCTTGCGGCGCGCGCCCGCCTGTCAGTCGTCGGCGCCCGCGTTCAGCTGGTGCAGCAGCCGGGCCAGCTCCGCCACCTCGGCCCGGTCCCAGCCGGCCAGCTTGCTCCGGTAGCGCTCGCGCCGGGCGTCGCGCACATGCCGGAACCGGGCCATTCCCTCACGTGTGAGCCGTACGAGGGAGGCGCGGCCGTCCGCCGGGTCCGGTTCGCGCGTGACCAGACCCAGGTCCTCCAGGGCCCGCAGCTGGCGGCTCATCGTCGCCTTGCCGACGCCGAAGTAGGCGGCGAGTTCCGTGGCGCGCTGCGTCCCGGTCTCCTCCAGGCGGACCAGCAGACCGTAGGCGGCGGGTTCCAGTTCGGGGTGGACGGCGCGGGCCATCTCGCCCGAGGAGGCCCGGGCCCGGCGCAGGAAGACCGTCAGCTCCCGCTCCAGCGCGAGGAATTCGCGGTCCACACCGCCGGGACCGCCGCCCGGCCCGCCCGGTCCCGGCGAACCGGCCGGGCCGGTGGGCCCGGCCGAGTGGGCCGGCCCGGCCGTGTGTGGCGTACCGCCGTCGTGCACATTTGCACCCATCGCGCGCTGTCCCGGTTCTGCGAGTTCTGAGAGTTCTGAGGAGCTGGGAGTGACCTCCGGCGGTGCGTATCGCCGCAGTCCGGTCAGTATTTCGCAGGACGGGACGCCCCGGGGGCGCGGGTTCGCGTTCAGCGCGCCGCGCGTCCCGGCCGGGGCCACCGGGCGAGGGGGCGTCGCCGGTGTCCGCCGTGCGGGTTCACCACGCCGCCGGTCCGTGCCGCCGGACCGGCCCTTGGTGATCTTGGAGTGCACGCTGAGCCCGTGCACAGATCCGGAAAGACCGGCCGCCCTCGCCTCGCGACGGCCGGCATCCTCGCCGCAGCCCTCTCCGTCCTCCTCACCGCTCCCGGCCCGGCCGCCGCCGGCCCGTCCTCCCCCTCCGCACCCGCCGACCCCGCCGCCCTGTTGCGCGGCACGGCCCATATGGGCATGGGCGTCCTCGGCCACGACGGCCGGGGCGGCACGCCCGAGGGGCCGCGCGCGGTCCAGACCGAGGGCGTCGACGTCTCCAGCCACCAGGGGAACGTCGACTGGTCCTCGCTGTGGACCAGCGGCGTGAAATGGGCGTACGTCAAGGCCACCGAAGGCACGTACTACAAGAACACCTACTTCACCCAGCAGTACAACGGCTCCTACGACGCCGGCATGATCCGGGGCACCTACCACTTCGCGGTGCCCGACAAGTCCTCCGGCGCCGCCCAGGCCGACTACTTCGTCGACAACGGCGGCGGCTGGTCGGCGGACGGGCGCACCCTGCCCGGCGTTCTCGACATCGAATGGAACCCGTACGGCGCCGCTTGTTACGGCAAGACCCCGGCCGCGATGGTCGCCTGGATCCAGGACTTCCTGACCCGCTACAAGGCCCGGACCGGCCGCGCGGCCGTGGTCTACACGGCCACCAGCTGGTGGACGCAGTGCACGGGCGGCCACGCGGGCTTCGGCGCGACCAATCCGCTGTGGATCGCCCGCTACGACAGCACCCCGGGGCCGCTGCCGGCCGGCTGGTCCACGTACGCGATGTGGCAGTACACCTCGTCCGGCCCGATCGTCGGCGACCACAACCGGTTCAACGGCGCGTACGACCGGGTGCAGGCGCTGGCCAGGGGCTGACCGCGGACCCTGCCCCGGAACCCGGCCGGGGCAGGGCAGGGCAGGGCGGTGTCAGGCCCAGTGCGCGGGCCGGGTCAGCGTCCCCGGCAGCCGGGTCGCGCCGTCGCCCCGGGCCGCGTTGACCTGCGGCTGGGTCAGGAACACGGCGCCGGTGAGGTCCGCCCCGGCGAGGTCGGCGTCCCGGAGGTCCGCGCCGAGCAGGTCGGTGAGCCGGAGGTCGGCGCCGGACAGATCGGCGGCGATCAGCCAGGCGCCGCGCAGGCTGGTCCCGCGCAGGTCCGCGCCGCGCAGCCGCGCGCCCATCAGGTCGGCGCCCCGGCGGTCCCGGCGGCCGCCCCGCGCCCCGGCGCGGGCCAGTTCGCTCGCCCGCCCGAGCAGCGGGCCCGCCTCCCTGCGGCAGGCGTCGACGTCGGTGCCGATCAGCGCGGCCGGGTCCTTGCGGGTGAGGGCGGCGACGGTGTCCCGCTGGGCGCGCAGCCCGGGGTGCACCTCGCGGGCGGCGGGCAGGGAGAGCGCCTCGTCGAGGTGGTGCAGCAGTTCATGGAGCTGCCGTACGACGGGGAAGACGGCGAACATCCCGGCGGCCGTCGTGGGCTCTTCCCGCCAACTGGTGCCGCCGTAGAGGACCTGGGAGACGTGCTGCCCGGCGCCGAAGCAGTCGTAGACGGTGCAGCCCCGGTAGCCGGAGTCGCGCAGTCGGGCGTGGATTCCGCAGCCGAAGTCCTCCCGGAGGTTGCCGCAGGGGGTGCCGGCGGGCTTGTCGGCGGCGAAGTCCGCGGAGGCGGCGAAGGGCAGCGCGACGCAGCACAGGCCGAAGCAGTTGGCGCAGTCGGCCCGCAGGGTGGTGTCCATCAGCCCATTGTGCGGGGGCGGGGCCGCCGGCCCGCACGTCCACGGAACACGGCGCTGGACACGGCAAGGGACACGGCAACGGGCCCGTCCGGACGGAACGTGTCGTTCCGGCCGGACGGGCCCAGGGGCTCCGGGACCGGCGGCCCCGGCTCGGGCCACCGCGGCTCGGGCTCGGACCCGGCTCAAGCTCGGACCCGGCTCAGGCTCGGACCCGGCTCAAGCTCGGACCCGGCTCTCAGGCCACCGCGGCCGGCACCAGCGCCTCGGCCGGCGAGAGCGCCAGCTCCAGCACCTGCCGGACGTCCGTGACCGGGTGGACCTCCAGCGTGTCGAGGATCTCGGCCGGGACGTCGTCCAGGTCGGGCTCGTTCCGCTTCGGGATGACCACCGTGGTGATGCCCGCCCGGTGCGCCGCCAGCAGCTTCTGCTTGACGCCGCCGATCGGCAGGACCCGCCCGGTGAGGGAGACCTCGCCGGTCATCGCCACGTCCGTGCTGACCTGCCGCCCGGAGAGCAGCGAGGCGAGGGCCGTGGTCATGGTGATGCCCGCGCTCGGGCCGTCCTTGGGGACCGCGCCCGCCGGGAAGTGGATGTGCACACCCCGGTCCTTGAGGTCCGCGACGGGCAGTTCCAGCTCCGCCCCGTGCGAGCGCAGGAAGCTCAGCGCGATCTGCGCGGACTCCTTCATCACGTCGCCGAGCTGGCCGGTCAGGGTCAGTCCGGCCCCGCCCGTCTCCGGGTCGGCCAGGGACGCCTCGACGAAGAGGACGTCGCCGCCCGCGCCCGTCACCGCCAGCCCGGTGGCCACGCCCGGCACCGCGGTGCGGCGCTCGGCCGGGTCCTGGGCGGACTCGGGGACATGGTGCGGCCGGCCGATCAGCCCGCGCAGTTCGCCGTCGGTGACGGTGAACGGCAGCTCCCGGTCGCCGAGTTCGTGCTCGGCCGCGACCTTGCGCAGCAGCCGGGCCACGGACCGCTCCAGGTTCCGCACGCCCGCCTCGCGGGTGTACTCCCCGGCCAGCTTGCGCAGCGCGGACTCGTCGATCGTCACCTCGCCGGTCTCTAGACCGGCCCGCTCCAGCTGGCGCGGGACCAGGTGGTCGCGGGCGATGACGACCTTCTCGTCCTCGGTGTAGCCGTCCAGGCGGACCACCTCCATCCGGTCGAGCAGGGCCTCCGGGATGGCCTCCAGGACGTTGGCGGTGGCGAGGAAGACCACGTCGCTCAGGTCGAGTTCGACCTCCAGGTAGTGGTCCCGGAAGGTGTGGTTCTGCGCCGGGTCCAGGACTTCGAGGAGGGCGGCGGCCGGGTCGCCCCGGAAGTCGGAGCCGACCTTGTCGATCTCGTCCAGCAGGACGACCGGGTTCATCGAGCCGGCCTCCTTGATGGCGCGCACGATCCGGCCGGGCAGGGCGCCGACGTAGGTGCGGCGGTGGCCGCGGATCTCCGCCTCGTCCCGGACGCCGCCGAGTGCGACGCGCACGAAGCTGCGGCCCATGGCGTGCGCCACGGACTCGCCGAGGCTGGTCTTGCCGACACCGGGCGGGCCCACCAGCGCCAGCACCGCGCCGCCGCGCCGGCCGCCGACGACGCCGAGGCCCCGGTCGGAGCGGCGCTTGCGCACGGCCAGGTACTCGGTGATGCGCTCCTTCACATCGGCGAGGCCGGCGTGCTCGGCGTCGAGTACGGCCCGGGCGCCCTTGATGTCGTAGGCGTCCTCGGAGCGCTCGTTCCACGGGAGGTCGAGCACGGTGTCGAGCCAGGTGCGGATCCAGGAGCCCTCGGGCGACTGGTCGCTGGCGCGCTCCAGCTTCTCGACCTCCTTGAGGGCGGCCTCGCGCACCTTCTCGGGCAGGTCGGCGGCCTCGACGCGGGCGCGGTAGTCGTCGGACTCGTCGCCCTCGGACTCGCCGTTCAGCTCGCGCAGCTCCTTGCGGACGGCGTCGAGCTGGCGCCGCAGCAGGAACTCGCGCTGCTGCTTGTCGACGCCCTCCTGGACGTCCTTGGCGATGGACTCGGCGACGTCCTGCTCGGCGAGGTGCTCGCGCAGCTGCTCGGTGGCGAGCTTCAGCCGGGCGACCGGGTCGGTGGTCTCCAGCAGTTCGATCTTCTGGGCGGTGGTGAGGAACGGGGAGTACCCGGAGTTGTCGGCGAGCTGCGAGATGCCGTCGATCTGCTGCACCCGGTCGACGACCTGCCAGGCGCCGCGGCGCTTCAGCCAGTCGGTGGCGAGCGCCTTGTACTCCTTGACGAGTTCGGTGACCTGGCCGGGCAGGGGGTCGGGCACGGTCTCCTCGACGACCGTCCCCTCGATCCACAGCGCCGCCCCGGGCCCGGTCGTCCCGGCGCCCACGCGCACCCGCCCTACACCGCGGATCAGCGCGCCGGGGTCACCGTCGGACAGCCGCCCGACCTGCTCGACGGTGCCGAGCACGCCGGTGGCCGCGTAGGTGCCGTCCACCCGGGGAACGAGGAGCACCTTCGGCTTGTTGCCCGAGGTACGCGCGGCCGCGTGGGCGGCCTCGACCGCGGCCCGCACCTCGGTATCGGTCAGGTCGAGCGGCACCACCATGCCGGGCAGCACGACCTCGTCGTCCAGGGGCAGCACGGGCAGGGTCAGCGGTGTGTGGACGGTGAAGTCGTCGGCATCGGCAGCCATGATCTCCCCTTCGGCAGTCAAGTTGAGCTGTACCGACTCAATGCATGTGAGTCCCGGGATGTTCCCCCGGGGTTGTTCGCTGTGAGCGATCACACGCGGGATGTGTCCTGTAGCGCTTGACCCGGAGGCGGTTCCGGCCGGGGCGGCGGGGCGGAAATCCGCTGGCGGGAGCGGGGGCGCCGCGCGAGAGTGGCGCGATGGAGCACCGGGACGGCGGGGGCCGCGATCCGATCACCACGGGGCACGCCCCGCCGCGCGGCTTGAACCCGGCCGGGACGATCGCCCGGGAGGGCTCCCCCGACCGCGTCCCGCCACCGTTCGCCCCGGTCGTTGCGGCCCTGCGGGAGGAGTTCGACGGGCGCTTCGGCGGGGGCCGCGGACTGCACGGCCTCTATCTGTACGGGAGCGTGCCGCGCGGGACGGCCCGGCCCGGCGTCTCCGATCTCGACGCGCTGGTCCTGCTGGACCGCGAACCCACGGCCCGCGACCGCGCGGACGCGGCGGACCTCGCGGCCGCCCTGGACGCCGCGCATCCGGCGGTGGACGGCGTCGGCGTCCTGCTGCACTCCGCCGCGGAGGCGATGAGCGACCTGGAGCGGTACGACCTCGGCTTCTTCGTCGCCTGCCTCTGCACCCCGCTCCTGGGCGAGGACCTCGGCGCCCGGCTGCCCGCCTACCGCCCGACCTCCCTGCTGGCCCGGGAGACCAACGGCGATCTGGCCCGCGTGCTGCCGCGCTGGCGGACGCTGGAACGCGAGACGGCGGGGTGCGAGACGGCGGCGGCCGGCGCGGAGCGCGCCGCGCTGGTGCGCCGGGTCGC
Organism: Streptomyces sp. NPDC005805; assembly: GCF_040630445.1. Classification (NCBI taxonomy): domain Bacteria; kingdom Bacillati; phylum Actinomycetota; class Actinomycetes; order Kitasatosporales; family Streptomycetaceae; genus Streptomyces; species Streptomyces sp. NPDC005805. Next base: position 6,115 of record NZ_JBEXXN010000017.1, on the reverse strand, counting down.
GCGACGGATCGTCCGCACCGGGTTCACCCTGGTGATGCCGCGCTGGGGCGGCTGGACCAGCGACCTGGAGCTGTCGGCCGAGCTGTTCGGCCACTGGTATCCGGAGCGGGCGGGGCAGATGCGGCGCCTGGCGGCGGTGGGCCTGAACGGTCCGCCCGGAGTGGCGGAGGTGGCGGGCGGCGAGGACGTCCTGCGGCCGGCACTCGACGACCTCGGGCCGTGGCTCGCGGCCGAGTACACGGCGCGGCACGGGACCAGGAGGTGTCCGGCGGATCAGGGCCGGTCAGGACGCGGCGTCTGGTGCGGTGGATCGCAAGGCGCCGGGATGCCTTCATAGCGGAGCTATTCAGGCATTGCGGCAACGCGGCGTGGGGGTACCTCCCGGCGAAGCCAGGGGGAGGGCCGTGCCAGGCGTCGTGGGCCCCGGCCAAGATCCGCCGGACACCTCCTCATGCGCCACGCCCCGCCCCTCCCGCCGCCGCCGGGTGACGCGAATCACCCGCGTCCGGGCCCGGTCGACCGTCGCGCACACGCACACCCTCGCGATGTAATAGTCGAAATAATCATCAGGCCATTACCCACCGGGGTGTGGGCGAGGAGAGCGCGTATGTCCTTTGATTCCACCGCCGCCGCCGTCGACGCCTGGGTCCGCGGCTGGGTCGTCTCGCGCGGGGCGGCCGACCCCGTGGCCGCGCCCTGGGGGTTCACCGTGGATGTGGGGCAGGTCCGGCACGCGACGCGGCATGTGCTGACCGCGGGCGACGAGGCGACCGTGCGCGAGGTCGCGGGGCGGGTCGCCGCGCCGACCGTGTGGCTGAAGGTGTTCGCGGAACCGGAGGACGTCGTCCGGTGGGCCGGGCCCGACTGGCAGGCCGACGAGCCGGGCTGGCTGATGTGGACACCGCTGCGACTCGCCGGGGCGCGGGCCGTGCCCGCCGGCTACACCCTGCGCACCTGGGACCGGGGCGGGGTCACCCGGGTCCTGGTGACCGCGGCCGACGGCTCCTTCGCCGCCCGTGGGCAGATCGCCCCCACCGGCGCGACCGCCGTCGTCGACCAGATCGAGACCGCCCCGGAGCACCGGCGCAAGGGCCTCGGGCGCCTGGTGATGCACACCCTGCACGAGGCCGCCCTCGCCCGGGGCGCCACGACCGGTGTCCTCGGCGGCACACCGGACGGCCGCGGGCTCTACGAGTCCTTGGGCTGGAGGGTCCGGGCGCCGCTGGTCAGCCTGTTCCACGCGGCGGGCTGAACGGGCCGCCCGCGGGCCGCCGGACATCCGTTCCGCCCGCCCGGGAAAGGTCCGCGAAACTCCCGTGAACCGCCGGCGCCCGCCCGGACGACAGACAGAACGTGAGACTGATGCGCCCCTCGGGGGGAGAACGGGACGACGACGCCCGGCTGTTGCGCGCCGTCGCCCGTGGGGACACGGAGGCGCTCGGCGTCCTCCACGACCGGCACGCGGGGTGGCTGCACACCCGCCTGACCCGGCGCTGCGCCGACCCGGAGATGGTGCGGGAGGTGCTCCAGGACACCTTCGTCACGGTCTGGCGCTCCGCCGCCGCGCACCGGGGCGGCGCGGACGCCGGCGGCTGGCTGTGGGTGATCGCCGCCCGGCGGCTGGTCGACGCGCAGCGCGCCCGGGCCCGGCAGGAGCGGGTGGCGGCCGAACCGGCCCCCGCCGTCCCGTCGGCCGAGGACCGGGTGCTGGCCGGGCTGGAGTACGGGGACGTCGGCACGGCGCTGGAGCGGCTCTCGCCCGAACTGCGGGAGGTCCTGCGCGCCACGGTCGTCGACGGGCTGACCACCCGGGAGGCCGCGCGGCTGCTCGGCATCCCGGAGGGGACGGTCAAGACCCGCGCCCTGCGCGCCCGCCGCGAACTGCGCGCGGCCCTCGGCACGAGCACACGCCCGGCCTGGGGAGGCACGGCATGAGGCAACGGCGGAACACGGGCGCGGCGCACGGCGTGAACGGTCCCCGGACCACGGGTGGCTGGCACGTCGACGGGCGTCTGGCGGCGGACTACGCCTCGGGGGCGATCACCGAACCCGACGCATGGTCCCTGGAGAAGCACATCGAAGCGTGCTCCGGATGCGCCGCGCTGGTCTCGGAGGCGGTGCGGGCCGGGGCGGCCGGCCCGCTTCTGGCCGAGCTGCGCGGGCAGTTGCTCACCACGGCGACCGACCAGGGACGGGCACGCCGCCGGCGGCCGCTCGCCGCCCGGGCCGCCACCGGCCGCCGCCGCCCCGCGCGGGCCCGGCCTCTGCTGCGCGCCTTCGGACCCGGCCCGCACCGCTCCTGGGCGGGGGCGCTGTTGCTCGTCGTGGCCGGGGCGCTGGGCCTGGCGTACGGGGGCGCGTCCGGCAGCGCGCTGCCGCTGCTGCTCCTCGCCGCGCCGCTGGTCCCGCTGCTGGGGGTGGCGCTCTCGTACGGGCGGCACTCCGACCCGATGCACGAGATCGCCGCGTCCACGCCGTCCGGCGGGCTGCGGCTGCTGCTCACCCGGACCGCGGCCGTCCTGGCGGTGAGCCTGCCGCTGCTGACGGCGACGGGGGCCGTGCTGCCGAGCGGGTACGGCGGCCCGGGCGCGGCGGCCTGGCTGCTGCCCGGTCTGGCGCTGACCAGCGGGGCGCTGGCGCTCAGCTCGTACATCGGCTGCCGCACGGCGGCGGCCGCGGTCGCGGCGGGCTGGCTGGGCGCCGTCGCCGCACCCGTCCTGGCGGCCCGGCCGGAGTCGGCCGCCGAACGCCTGGCCCCGTACCTGGACGGCCCCGCCGTACAGGGCGGTTGGGCGGCGGCGGCCCTGCTGTGCGCCGCGCTGCTGACCGCACGCCGCTCGTCCTTCGCGCACCTGGAGAGAGTGTGACCACGCAGACAGGCCCCGGCCCCGGCACGCCCGCGCACCCGGCGGACACCGTGGTGGTCTCCGGGCTGACGGTCCGGCACCGCCGTACCCTCGCGCTCGACGCCCTCGGCCTCACGCTCGGCACCGGAGTGCACGGGCTCCTCGGGCCGAACGGCGCGGGGAAGACCTCGCTGATCCGGGTCCTGGCGACGGTCTCCGAACCGGCCTCGGGCCGGGTCGAACTGCTCGGCCGGGACGCCGCCCGCCCCGCCGAGCGGACGGAGATCCGGCGCAGGCTCGGCTATCTGCCGCAGGACTTCGGCCACTACCCGGGCTTCACGGTGCGGGAGTTCGTGGCGTACGTGGCGTGGCTGAAGGAGATACCCCCGGCGGACGTGCCCGCGGCCGTGGACCGCGCGATCGACCGGGTGGGCCTCGGCGACCGGGCGGACGCGAAGCTGCGGACGCTGTCGGGCGGCATGGTCCGCCGGACCGGGATCGCGCAGGCGATCGTGAACGACCCGGAGCTGCTGCTGCTCGACGAGCCCACCGTGGGCCTGGACCCGGAGCAGCGCGTCGCGTTCCGGGCCCTGCTGCGGGAGCTGGGGGCGGACGCCACGGTGGTCGTCGCCACGCATCTGGTGGAGGACGTGGCCGCCGCGTGCTCGCGGGTCGCGCTGATCGAGTCGGGCCGGGTCGCGTTCCACGGCCCGACCGGGGAGCTGACGGCGCTGGGCACGGACGCGGCCGGCGGGACCGGCGAGGAGCCGGTCAGTGCCATCGAACGCGGCTACACGGCGGCGCTGCGGGCGTACCGCGCGGAGCGGGCCGGCCGGGCGGCGGACGGGGTGGCCCGGTGAGCGCAGCCGAGCGACGCCCCGAGTCGGGTGTCGGCCAGGACGCCGACCACCTGGGGCGGGCCCACACAGAGGCCGACCACATAGACGCCAGCCACACAGGGTCCCGCCCACACACAGGGCGCGGCCATATGGCGCCACGCCACACAGGGTCCCGCCACACAGGGTCCGGCCACACAGAGCCGCACCACACAGGGTCCGCCCCCATGGGCGCCGGCCCTATGTCGCCGCACCACACGGAGCCGGGCCATACCGCCCCGCCACCCGCCCCCGTCCGGCACCCCGCCCTGAGTGAGCTGCGCCGCGGGCTCCCGCCCTGGGCCGGGCTCGCCGTCTTCCTGACCCTCGCCGTCGCCCTGGGCCAGAAGGCCGAGCGCTGGCAGGGCAGTTGGGGCGAGACCCAGAGTCTGCTGCACAGCGCCGCCTCGCTGCTGTGCGTGCCGCTGGCGCTGGCCGCCGGCTGCCTGCAGGGCGGCCGGGAACGGCGGCGGCGCACCGACGAGCTGCGGGCCGCCACCCCGCGCGGCCCGCTCGCCCAGTTCCTCACGACCTGCCTCCCGCTGGTCGCCTGGATCGCGGCCGGCTACACGGTGGCGCACGGCGCGGCCCTGCTGGCGACCCTGCCGTACGCCTCCGCCGGGCACCCGCTGCCGGGCCCGGTCGTCGAGGACCTGGTCGCCCTGGCCGCGGCGACGGCGGTCGGCCAGGTCGCGGGACGCGTGGTGACCTGGCGGCTCGCCGCCCCCGTGCTCGCCGCGCTCGCCTACGCCGTCCAGATCGCGCCCGCGTACGGGTCCGGCGAGGGCGGCGCGCGGTTCCTCAGTCCCGCCTCCTCCCTGCTCGCCGACACCGTGACACCGGTGTGGTGGCAGCCCCTGGTGCTCGCGCTGTGGACCGGCGGGCTGGGGACGGCGGCGGTGCTGGCCCATGCGGCGCGTCGCCGGGCCACGGCCCTGCTGCCCCTCGCGGCCGCCCTCACCGCCGCCACCGTCGTCGTCCAGAGCGGGGAAGGCATGTGGCGTCCGGACCCACTCGCGAACCGCCAGGTGTGCGACACCACGGTGCGACCCCACATATGTGTGAACGCCCTGTACCCCGGTGTGCTGCCCCAGGCGACCGAGGCGCTCTCCGGCGTCACCACCCGGCTCGACGGCGTGGGCAACCTCCCGGCGCGCTTCGAGGACCTGCCCCGGGAACCCGGGCCCGACGAGGCGCAGCTCCCCACGTTCACGCCGATCGGCTGGTCCCTGGTGCGCGGCCGGCTGACCGACCCCGCGCGGTACGCCTGGGAGGGAGCGGCCGCGCTCACCGCCCGTCACTGCCTCGCGCCCGACAGGCCCTCCGGGGCCGAGCTGCGGGTGATGCGCACCGACACGGCCGTGACCGACTGGCTCGCCCCTTCGCCGCTGGGCATCCGGATCGAGGAGGACGCCCTCCGGTGGGGCGCCGAGCGCGGCGACCGGGAGGCCGTCGCCGCCGTCCGCGCCGAACGGGCCGCCCGGGCCCGTCTCGACGCCATGCCGGACGAGGAGCGCCGCGCCTGGCTGACGCGGTACTTCGCCACGGCCGGGGAGTGCTCGCCCCGGTCCCTGAAGGAGGTGCCCGTCCTGTGAGCCCGGCCACTCCCCTTCCCGGGCCCGGCCGCGCCGGTGCCGGCGGCCGCACGCGGCCCCCGGGCGGGCTGGTGCTGCTGGCCCGGTCCCGCGGGCTGCCGTGCACGGTGGCCGGTCTGGCGGCGGTGGCGTTCGCCACCGCCTCGGCCACCGCCTCGGCCGCCGCCTCGGCCGCCGCCTCGGCCGCCGCCGCGACCGGCGGCACACCCGGCCCGGCCCTCCCGGCGCTGCTGCTCGCGCTCGCCCCGCTCGCCGCCGCGGCCGTGATCGGCACCGGGCTCCGCGCACGGACGGAGGAGTTGGACCGCACGGCCGTGCGCCCCTGGTGGGCGCGCCGGTTGGCGCTGTGCGCGGGCCCGGCGCTCCTCGCCGCCGTGCTGCTGGGCCTCGCCATGACCGTGCCGACCGTGACGGCCGGCCCGGCCGGCGGGTACGGGGACGGCTCCGCCGTCTGGGCCGTGGTGCGCAACACCCTGGGGGTCGCCGGCCTGACGGCGGGCGCGGCCGCGGTGGTCGGGGCGAGGCTGAGCTGGCTGCCGGGGGCGGCGTACACGGGCGCGGTGTTCCTCGCCGCCCCGCACGCGGTGGGCGGGTCCGCCGGCGCCTGGGTCTGGCCCGTGCAGCCCGGGACGCAGGGCGGGGCCTGGCTCACGGCGGCGGCCGCGTTCGCCGCGGGGGCGGCGCTGTACGCCTGGCGGGGTGCGCGGCGCGAGCCGGTGTGACGTCCGGGTGCGCGGGGCCGGCCGCCCACGGGGGTGGAGGCCGGGGCCCGCGACCCGGCACAGCCCCGCCGGGGCCG